>CAZJNL010000857.1:0-3026 GCA_964546515.1 uncultured Oscillatoria sp. | reverse complement strand
CTAATCTGAGAAACGCTATATATCCCGATCATTACAGAAAATACCTTGACTCGGAGCGCCGGAATTTTTTGGAAAACTGCCTTGATTTTTGCGGCTAAATTGGGTACTCTAAGAAAAGATGAGTGCTAAGTGCCTGTGAGGAGGGACTCCCCAGACTTTTCCAGCCACGGCTGCCAAAACAGCGCTATGATTGGGACTCGCTTTGAATGGACGAGCCAGAGGTCAAGCAACTTTTAAAATAGAGCGCAATTTATTTGGAAGTGTACAATGGGGTTTAATCCAGACAGCCAAAACAAGGATACAAAAAGGAGTATTTTCCGACCGGCGTCTCTAGAGCGCCTGTCTTCGCCAGAGCGTCTCGACCAGCTGATGCAGGTTCTCGCTCCTCAAGATTGGCTGGCTGTCGCGGTTTTTGGGGGTTTGGCAATTCTCGGTTTGGGATGGAGCTTTGTCGGTCGCATTCCCATCACTGTGGAAGGTCGGGGTATCTTTATGCAGCCCCGTCAAGTTGTTGAGCTTCAATCTTCTATTGGCGGACAGTTAAAATCTGTAAATGTCAGGAACGGACAGTGCGTTAAGAAAGATGAAGTGCTGGCCACTGTCGAGCCGGTGGATCTGCTCGAACAGTTAAGGCTGGCTAAAGAAAAGCTGGAGCTGTTGCAAAGACAAGAGCGGGATGCAACGCTGGTGTCGGGGCAGCGGATGGAATTGGAAAAAAGCGCGATTTCGGCGACGCAAGCGAGTTTGCAAAAACGCTTGCAAGATGCTATATCGCTGACTCCTGTTCTCAAGGAAAAAAGTGCCGGTGCGATTGAAAAACAGCGCCTTAGTCTGGAGCAGCGCTTAAAGGAAACTCAAGCTTTCGCTCCCGCACTGAAAGACAAGGGATTGACTGCGCTCGCGCAACAGCGAATCTCTCTGCAGCAACGCTTAAAAGATGCAGAAGCTCTAGTGCCCATGCTCGAACAAAGACTCCAGAAACGCCGCGAACTGGCCGAGACTGGAGGCATATCGACAGACTCGCTTTTACAGGTTGAGCAAGAATATAAAGAGGGAATGCAGAAAATTGCCGAGCTGCAAACTGAGTTGAAACAGCTGGATTTGACTGAAGCTCAAACTCAGCAAACCTACGAATATAGCGTCAATAAAATAGGCGAGATGCAGGCGCAGTTGCAAGAGCTGGAAGTGCAGCGTGCCAAAACTGAACGCGAATATTTAGATAACCAGAACGCGATTAGGGACATAGAAACTCAATTGCAAGAACTCGATACTAAAGCCAAACGGTTGGAGCAAGAAAGTCTGGAAGCTTCAAGTCAGCGCCAGAAAGAAATTAAAGAAGTTAGCCGAGGCATTACTAAGCTGGAGCGGGATATCTCCGAAAACAGCCGCATTTTAAGCGCTCAAGAGGGCTGCATTTTAGAATTCAGTGCTGCTCTGGGACAAGTGGTTCAGCCTGGGAGTCGCTTGGGCAATATGCGGGTAGGAGGTGAGGAGAATATGGGGAAAGCACTGGCTTATTTTATGATTAAGGATGGCAAGCAGATTAAACCGAAGATGTCGATTCATATAACTCCCGATACAGTACAGCGAGAGCGATTCGGGGGGATAGTCGGGAAAGTGACTGGCGTTTCCCCTCTCCCCGTGACTCCAGAAGGAACGGTTGCTGCGATTGGCAATTCCCAGGTGGTGAAAAATCTCATCGGCGAGGCGGGTACGGCTATTGAAATTATGGCTGAGTTGGAAACTGATACCCGCACGCCTAGCGGCTACAAATGGTCTTCTTCTAAGGGACCGGACTCGAAAATTACGTCAGGAACGACGGCGACTGTGCGGGTGACAGTTGAAGAGCGAGCGCCGATTACTTTCGTGCTGCCTTTCTTGCGCGAACTGGTGGGGATGAATTAATATTATTTTCAGCGGGTTCCGGGTATCGGGCTGGGAACGCATATAGCAATGGACAGCAGAGACGCGACATGTCGCATCTCTACAGAAAAGGCGTATCGCCTGCCCTCAGGTTTCAGGCACAGGCGAGACGCCTGTGCTACAAAAAATGAATAGATTTACAAAAATCGGCATGCTCCTCCCTAAATTATTTGCACGCGCCTTGTAGGGGCAGAAAAGGTGGATTTGCCCCACAGGAGAAGAAGCGTTTTACCGGTTCGTGCGGTTCAGAAAATCAATATTATTTGAAGTCTCAAACTATGCAATCTGTCAAAAAGCTATTCAACCCAACCGAAAAACCAAAATACTATAACACTCGCGCTAAAACTCTGACTGTATTGCAGATGGAAGCGACTGAGTGCGGGGCGGCGGCTTTGGGGATTGTACTCAGCTATTATGGGCGAATCGTGTCTTTGCCGGAACTGCGAATTAGTTGCGGTGTTTCTCGCGATGGTTCTAATGCTTTGAACCTCGTGAAGGCGGCTCGCAGCTACGGGATGGTGGCGAAGGGCTTAAAGAAGGAAATCGAACCTCTGCAAAAGTTAAAGCCGCCTTATATCGTGTTTTGGAATTTCAATCACTTTCTGGTGGTGGAGGGGTTTGTTGGCAATCGCGTCTGGCTCAACGATCCGGCAACAGGTCCCCGCAGTGTTACGATGGAGGAGTTTGACGAGGGCTATACCGGCGTTGTCTTGGTGATGGAACCAGGGCCAGATTTTGAAAAAGGCGGGCGCAATCCCAGTATTGTCAGGGCTTTATATTCTCGCCTGAAAACTTCCTGGAAGGAACTGCTATTCTGCATCTTAATCGGCTTTTTGTTGGTGATTCCCAGTTTGGCGCTGGCGGCTATGAGCCAGGTGTTTGTCGATAACGTGCTGATTCAAAGGCGCTACGAGTGGCTGAAACCCGTGTTGCTGGCGATGGGAGGGCTGGCACTCGTGCAAGCGGCGATGAGTTTTGTGCAGTTGCGCAAGCTGAGATACTTGAATCTGCGCTTGTCTATCAGCATGACGGGGCAATTTTTCTGGCATATCTTGCACTTGCCGGTGAGTTTCTACGCCCAGCGCTTCGCGGGAGAAATTAGC
>CAZJNL010000856.1:0-3028 GCA_964546515.1 uncultured Oscillatoria sp. | reverse complement strand
GTTATAAACTCTTAACTTTCCATTCTGTTTTACCGCCAGCCCCGCCAGCCGCAATTCCATCTGTTCCAGACTGCCATCCGCTGCAATTTCTCCCTTTTGCAAGATTTGCTGGTAGAGTCCCAACAGAGAGCCGGCGCGTTGCTCGCTCCTGAGGATGCGGTCGCGAATTGTCCTCAAATGCTCCGGCTCATCATGGGATTCCCAATTCTCAATTACCCCCGATTTCACCAGCCGCTCAACCCACTCAGGGATTTTGGATTTTAGATTTTGGATTTTGGATTGGGCATTCTCCCCCGCTTGTTGGAGGACGAATTGGCACAGCTTCTGCGTGAGAAAAGGTTGCCCGCCAGTCCAAGCCAATATCTCTCGGAGAATTTCCTGGGGGTTGTCTGTTTTCCCCTCCAATCCCTGAGCTAACGGGAGGCTCTCGTGAAATTCAAAGCCGGTCAGCTCAATCGCCCGACCAATATTAAAAGGAGTTCTGGTTTTGTCTCGAATCAAATCCTGCGGAGTGCACACACCGAACAGCGCAAAGGTGAGGCGGTAGAAAGCCGGCTTTTCCGCCCGCCGGTTGTAGCACGCCCGAATCATGGCAAAAAAGTCGTCCAGCTCGAAAGGCAAGCTGAGAACGCTGTCAATTTCATCTACAAATATGATATAATTATCGGGCGAGTCTTCCCCCAGCAGAACTTCGTCTAAAAAATGAAACAGTCGCTGGACGACAGGGATTCCCTCTCGCTCGCCCCACCAAGTTCTGGGATTAATTTTTCCGGAGATCTCGAACTTGCTGGCTAAATCGTAGAACACTCCTTTGTACCACTGGGCTGCGGTGACGTTCTGGTTGCCGATTGTGGTGATGTCGATGCCGGCACAGTGTATCTTTTCAGCTTGCAGCCTTTGCATGGTGCGCACCCGCAAGCTGGACTTGCCCATCTGCCGCGAGTTCAGAACGTAGCAAAACTCGCCGGCTTTTAACCCATTATACAGGTCAGAGTCTGCCTGCCGCACGACGTAGGTGGGGGCGTCAGCCGGCAGGCACCCCCCAAATTGATAGATTGAGCTTTGTGGTGTGTTCATGGATAAATCTCACGTTTGTGTCGATACTGAAGACGAGAGGCAGATCCTCTCACGCCTGCATTCCCTGGCTCCAGCCTGGGAACGAGGATAATAGCCCGCGCAGGCGGGCTTTGTTTGTATAACCGCGACTTTAGTCGCTAGGCATTTTTTTGCGCTTGCACCTTCCCCTCTTTCATGCGCTTTTGCTGCTCCATGAATTTAGACGAGCGGATAATGCTATCAATCTCGTCAATCGCTCTCTTCTTCTGCTCTTGGTCAATCTCAATCTTGATTTCTTCTTTGCGCACCGGCGTTTTGGCAGCCCCGCAAAAATACTGCCGGTATAAGTCGCAGCGCAGCCGAACCCGATTGCCTTCCCAACGCACCAAACCCAGGCTTTGCAGCTGATACGCCGGCAGCGGCTCTAATTGCACACCGGCAGGCGCTTCAGCAAGCTTTTCCATCGCCTCTAGCAGTTCTGGATGCTGGTGCAAATTCAACCAGTGTCCGCGCAAATGCTCGCTATAAATTCCCGATTCTGTGGCAGCCGTTTCCAACAGCTGTTCCAGCGCCATCTCCCGCAACTTCAGGTGATAGATAGCTCGCTGCACCAGATAGGGATGCCCTCCCACCATGTTCATGAGTTGCTCGCTCTGGCTGTCGTGCCAATCCAATCCCTGCCGGTGCGCCAAATCTTTTACCTGTTCTGGGGTAAAATCAGGCAACTCTATCGACTCCCCGACATTAAACGGCGACTGATTGATGTTCAGCTGGATATAAACCTCCGTGGAGTGCGCCACGACTAACCGCAGCTTTTTCCAGAGATTGCGAGTCTTTGCTTCCTCATGCCAAGCTCGCAGCAAACCAAAAAAGTCTCCGGCAATTTCGGGGTGCGGGAAAAGTCGGTCTACTTCATCCAGGCACAAGACTAGCGGAGAGTTTATTTGATTTAACAGATACTCTTCAAAGTAAACCTTGCAGTTATAGTTGCAGCCCAAATCTTCTTCCCAGTAATCAGCCAGCTTTGCCGGCAGCCGCAACTGGCGAGAGATTATAGCACAAAACCAGCGCAAAAATTTATCCAGGTCTTTCAAAACTGCCGCATCTGCTAGCAGGAGGTTCAGCGATACGGTTTGACAGCCCTGCTGTTTTGCCTGATGCAGAATCCTAGCCATGAGAGAGGTTTTGCCGGTGCGCCTGGGCGCTTTAATGCGGAGCAGGGAACCGGGCTGCAAAAGCGCCTGGAGAGCGCGAGATTCCACCGGCGGGCGCTCCACATAATGGAAGGCTTCCTCATCTGGGGGTTCCTCAGCTACAGCCCCTGCCTGCTCCACGGATGCCGGTGCCTTATCAGCGGCTATTTTTCTCCAATCCAGCGCCAATCTCTGAGAGATTTCTACAAAACTCAGATAATCAACGGGGTGGCCATTGAGGAAGGCGCTGACAGTGGCCAGAGGCAGGTTGACATCTTGCGCTAGGACTTTCTGGGGGGAAAAGTCAATATTGCCGAGGGCAGATTTGAGGGGTTCGATGTACTCTGGGGCAACTCTGAGGGTTGGCGGTGACATAGCAGCTTGCGAATAAAGCTGCTCACATTATACTGACTCTTCAGAAAAAAGTTGATAAAGAAAAAGTGAAAAAAGCAGAGTCCGGGTTTATTGTGGCCATAGGGCCTAAAATCTCATGTTGAACGCCGTGTGGCGTCCCACACAGGAGAAACCCGGTTTCTCGATCCCACAGAGGAGGGTAACAATTACTTTATAAACCCGCTCTAAGCCACGCTCAGCGACATCAACTCATCCGCCATATCGAAGTTGGCTGTGACGTTTTGCACGTCATCCAAATCTTCTAGGGCGTCCATTAATTTGAGCAGGGAGCGGGCGTGTTCCGCATCGGTGACTTCCACCGTATTTTTAGCAATCCAGCGCACTTCGGAATCGCTCACCGAATAGCCTAATTCCTTTAAAGTTCG
>CAZJNL010000855.1:0-3031 GCA_964546515.1 uncultured Oscillatoria sp. | reverse complement strand
CCACAACCCGACGGTAGGGCTAGAGCTTAACTACAAACATTTTCAAGTCAGAGCCTCCAAAGGTTGCAACTTGGGTAACATATAAGCCATGAGCTTTTAGATCCCCCCAACCCCCCTTAAAAAGGGGGGCTTTCCAGTTCCCTCCCTTTTCAAGGGGGGGTTAGGGGAGGATCTAAGCCTATATTTTTTGTAAGGTAGCAACTTGAGTTATTAGAGTAAAAACCGCCAAGACGCCAAGGACGCCAAGAGAGGGAGAGAAAAATATTGATTCTAGCGGATAAACAGTTAGGTGGCTTGGAGTGGGAGGGGTGGGCCGGTGCGCACGCCACCCCTACTTGCGGCGGAAGCGACCGAAATGCTCCTCTCCTTGACGTGCCGGCACGGAATCCGCCGCCGGCGCTAGGGAGAGGATGTCAAAATCTCCGGCAAAATACTTTTCGATTTCTGCAGGCGTGACGCCGAAAGGTGGCCCCCCGGCCCGCGAGTGGGTGAAAAACAGGCCAATCAGTTCCCCGCCCGGAGTCAATATAGAATTAACTAGCCGGACATACTCTTGGCGTTTCTCCTGCGAGATAGCGCAGAAGCAAGTATGATCCACAACAAAATCGAAATATCCGGCAAATTCATCAACTAACTCGAAAATGTCCCGCTGGAGGAATTGGGCGGAGATGCCGGCATCTCGGGCGAGACGGGTGGCGGCGGCGATAGCGGAAGGGGCGAAGTCAAATCCCACCACCTCAAACCCGCGAGAGGCGAACAGCAGCGCCTCGTAACCGCGCCCGCAGCCCAAAACCGCCACCCGCCCCCCTGATGGAGCTTCAGGCGAGTTCAAAAACTTAACAAAAGCAGGTGTCGGCTGGCCAATATCCCAGCGCGTTGTTCCTTCCTGATATCGCTGTTCCCAGAAATTCGGACTTTCAACCTCACTCATCATCTCTCAATTTTGGATTTTGGATGCGTGGATTTTGGATTGAAGAAAGGACAGTAAAGCCTTTTCAGCTAGAGGGACAAATACTAGCTATCTCAACTATAGCGCGTCTAAATCCTGCGTGTAAATTTCAGAACTGCGGTTTCTCAGCACCTTAGGGCTGTGAGAGACGCGATAGGTATTATTCTCCCTCTGCGCCGTTGGCGTTCGTGCGGTTCTTCAAACCTTCCAAACCTTCCTGCAACCGGCGCTCCTTAAGCTTCAGCAAAATTTCAGCGTGCACCTCGCGGGTGAGCGGATAGAAATAAGCCAGCACCATACCGGCAATTAAAGCCAGAGTGGGCAAAGGCCCAATAGAAAAGCGAATTGCCAAAAGCACAGAATCCGGCTGCACCGGCAGTGCGATGTCTGGGGTCGGCTGAACATATCCAGCCAGCTCCAACCTTTGCAGCACCAAAAACACCGCAATTCCCAAACAAACCTTTTGCAAGAATACAATAAAGCTGTAAAAAATGCCTTCGCGGCGCTGCCCAGTATTGAGTTCATCCAGCTCAATCACATCGGGAAGCATCGACCAAGGAATCAGATAAGCCGTCGAGACACCAAACCCCGCCATCACCGCCAGGACATACATCAGTACCAGTTGACCTGGCTGCAGGAAAAACAAGCCTGCTTGAGCGATAATCCAGATAGACATGCCCATAAAATAAACCGCTTTTTTGCCAAACCGTTTGCTGAGGTAGCTCCAGACAAACAGCATAGTGATGGCGGTTCCCTGTACGGCGAGGATGACTTGCACAATCACCTGGCTGATAACCTGCGGGTCGTCGCTCGGGCGCATCCAGCTGCGCACAAAGTAAGGTATAATAGCGGCGGTGAGCTGAACAGCCAGCCAAGAGCACAGGTAAATTCCCACCACAAACAAGAAAGCCCGGTTGCTGAAAGCAACCCGCAGCTGTTCCAACAGCGGCATAGAGACAGGAACCTCTTCCTCTGGGTGTTGCTGCGCTACCGCCGCCACGCGGGCGCGGGTGCCCCACACGCACAAATACAAGGGCACCACGGAGAGCAGCGCACAGACAATTCCCACCACTAAATACTGGGTGCGCCCGTCAGGAACCAAACGGGTGATGATTCCGAAAACGATCGCCGACAGGATGCTTCCCCCAATAGAGAAGGTAAACCGAAAGCTGTTGAGGCTAGTGCGTTCGTCGTAGTCTTTAGTCAGTTCTGGGGTGAGGGCGGTATAGGGTAAATTGACGACGGTGTAGAAAGCGTTAAAAAGAATCGAGATAGCGGTATAATACCAGAACAGCCCCCACTGATTCTCCTTAGGCAGGGGGACTACCCACTGCAAAAAGAAGAAAATCCCAAAGGGAATTGCGCCAAATATCATCCAGGGATAGCGGCGACCCCAGCCACTCTGGGTGCGGTCGCTGAGCACCCCGACAATCGGGTCATTTACGGCATCCCAAAATTTGCCCACCAGCTGTGTCAAACCGGCTAACCCAGGAGCTAAACCGGCGACATCGGTGAGGAAGGGCGACAGGTAAAAAATCAGAATGTTAGCAGTGATAGCCGAGCCTAAATCCCCAGCACCGTAAGCCAGTTTTGTCAATAAACTCAGCCTTTCGGTTGCCGGTGCGGCGGGGGGTGGGGCAGAAGAGGGAGTGTCAGTCATTACTTTGAATGGGGGATGTACACACGCAACTGGGGTTAATCATAAAAAAATCTTATCCCGCGCGAACGGGCTTTAGTAGTGTGCGGGCAGAATTGATTGTGCTTGGTTCTGGGTGACGGAGAGTCTCCTTATCTTAATATAGTGTGGCGCGGACGTTTTAGGGGCGGGGCAAGCGCCAGATTTCTGCCGGTGTGCTTTGATTCAACCGGCCCCCACAGGGGCGCATGAATGGCCCAGACTGGAGAGCGGACAATCTGCTTTCCTGAACAGCGGGGCGGTGACAGCTATAACATGCCGGTGCACAGGAGCTGCCGGCTGTAACAATATTTTAATAGTATTAGGACTTACGCACGACCACGAAAAAAACCGGGTTTCTGGTCCACTAGCGAGAGCTGAAAGCCAAGATCTCTGGTGAAGAAACC
>CAZJNL010000854.1:0-3031 GCA_964546515.1 uncultured Oscillatoria sp. | reverse complement strand
GGTGGCGCGGTTAATTTCGTCAGCGAGCAAGACATTGGCAAACACCGGCCCGGGGAGGAATTCAAACTCGCCGCTGCGGGGATTCCAGATATTGGTGCCGGTGATGTCAGTGGGGAGGAGGTCCGGGGTGCACTGAATCCGCTGAAATTTGCCGTCTATGGAGCGGGCCAGGGATTTAGCCAGCAGGGTTTTGCCGACGCCGGGGACGTCTTCTAGCAGGGCGTGGCCACCGGCTAGCAGAGCCACCAGGACTAGACGGATAGCCTCCGCTTTCCCGACGATGGTCTGGCCTAAATTTTTCGTCAGCCGCTCAATGTTTTCCCTCATATTGGTAGATGTTCCCTGTTTTTGTGGTGCGTCAGAAAGGGTGATTTTATGAACCGCCCGAACGCCGAACCCAGAGGGAGTGTCCCTTAGGGGTTGGTGGCTGCCGTGAGAAGGCTTTTGGCGGTGGCGCAGTCAGCGTGAATTTGAGCTTTCAGGGCGTCTAGGGAGGAAAATTTTTGCTCTGGGCGCAAAAAATGCTCCAAGCTGACTGTTAGGGTTTTGCCATACAAGGAAGCCGACCAATCTAACAGGTGTACCTCTGCGGTGGGTGGCCCGCCTGCTACGGTGGGCCGGCAGCCGATGTTCATGACGCCGGCTGCCGGTGTGTCACCGGTGCCGGCACCTGTGACGCGCACTGCATATACCCCGTAGGCGGGCAAAAATTTTTCTGCCGGCAGCTGGAGGTTGGCGGTGGGAAAACCCAGGGTTCTGCCCAGCTGCTGTCCGAAGACGACCTTGCCGACCAGGCTGTAAGCTCGGCCCAGGAGCAGGTTGGCTTTGCTCAGGTTGCCGGCTAGCAGCGCTTGGCGGATGTTGGAGCTGCTGATCCGCTCTGACTGACAGAAAAGCAGGGGCACGACGGTGACGGCGATGCCGTAGGGGGCTGCCAGCTTTTGCAAGTCAGCGGCCTCTCCGGTACGCCCGCGCCCGAAGCGAAAGTCTTGTCCGACGCTCACCCGCGTTGCCCGCAGCTTTTGTACGAGTATCTCTTCGACAAATTGCTGGGGGCTTAAATCCGCCAGTTCTCGGTCAAAGGGCAGCAGCACTAGCTGCTCGACGCCCATTGCCCGCAGCTGCGCCACTTTTTCCTCAGGGGGGGTGAGCAGCGACTTGGGCTGGCCGGTAAAAAACTCCTGGGGATGGGGATTGAAGGTGACTGCGGTCGGGTAGGGGCGGGGAAGAGGGGGAGAACCGGGGGATTCCCCATTGCCAAAGAGCATTTGTTCGGGCTGCAGGGAACTGGCGAGTTCCGAGAGTGCGGCGGTGCCATTTAATATAGGCTGTACGACCTGCCGGTGCCCGAGATGCACGCCGTCAAAGTTTCCTAGGGCAATGGCAGTTGGAGTTAGCGCTGTTGTTAAGGACGATGTTACCCACACGCTTTACATTTTGACATATTTGGGAACCGGCACCACGGGTTTTTTCTCTGAAGTCAGCTGTTCTTGGGTCATTGGTTTTGCACTTCGGGCCGGTGAGTGCGCAGGATACCGCCTACTCAGGATACCACCTTGACTTCAGCGGCTGCCTCCCCCTGCGGTTCCGGCACGGAACGGGTTTCAGAGGTAGAGTTCAAGGGGGGCACCAACTGGAGCGAAAGCCCTTCCCGCGCTATCAGGCTGTCGGGGAATTGCTGGGCGACTTGCTCTCCCACGCGGTCGAGAAAGTCGTCGCTGTGCAGGGGATCGTGGTGGAATATCACCAGTCTTTTGACTTTGGCTGCTTTGGCCAGTTTAACGGCTTCTTGCCAAGTTGAGTGCCCCCAGCCGACTTTGCTGGACTTTTCTGAGTAATACTCCTCGTCGGTGTAGGTGGCGTCGTAAATCAGGACGTCCGCGTGGCGAGCCAGCCAGAGGACGTTCTCGTCGAGACGTTCTGGGAAGTGTTCTGTATCGGTGACGTAGGCGGCTGCGTAATTTTGCCAGCTGACGCGGTAGCCTATGGCTTCTCCGGGATGGTTGAGCAGGGCGTTTTCTACGGTGACGTCACCGATCTGAACTGTCTCTCCCACTGCTATGTCGTGGAACTCCAGCTGGGCTCCCATGATTTGCAAGGGCACGGGAAAGTTTGGGTGGAGCATCTGGTCGTTGAGGCGCTGCTCGATGGTTGCTCCATTGGGAGCCACCGCTCCATATATATGGAAGCGATTGGCTTTGATAAAGGCGGGGGTGAAGAAGGGAAATCCCTGGATGTGGTCCCAGTGGGAGTGAGTGAAAAACAGGTACGCCTCTACCGGCATCTGCGACAGCAGGGACTGCCCCAACACCCGCAAGCCGGTGCCCCCATCAAAAATCAGGCGATTGCCACCCACCCGCATCTCCACGCAAGGGGTATTGCCGCCGTACCGTACTGTCTGCGCTCCTGGACAGGCGATGCTTCCTCGAACGCCCCAGAAGTGAACTGTGAATTGGTTTTGCTGATCTGACATGGGTGTAACTCGCTTTCAAACCTCAGGCGGTTCATCGGTAAGGTTTTACATCTCGGCACAGTCTATATGATCAACTTTAATCTTGTTATCGGGACAACTGCGCAATCAGGCAATTTTTGCAACGGCCACCCACGGAGGACGCCCCAGTGGGGCGGTGGGGGCAGGGGCAAGGGGACACGAACTCTTTGGGGCAGGGGGGCAGGGGAGAGATTCTCTTACTCGTTCCCTCTTACTCGTTCCTTGTTTATTCTTGCTTATTCTAAGTTCCTTGTTTCTTCTTATTTTTTCTTTTTTCCTTTGTCTTTCCTGTGAGCGGGATTTTAGACCGAAATTTAGATAATTTTATCGGGTATTTTCGCGTTTATGGCGGCGCAGTTGTGTATAATATACATCACCCTCGCAACTCCCCTTAAGGATTCGTCGAAAGGGGGAGCGTCCCGATTTGGCAAATAGACCGAATGGCTCTGGCATGTCAGGTGGCGCGGGGGCACGGTGGTAGGTGTTAGGTGTTAGGTGTTAGGTGTTAGGTGTTAGGTGTTAGGTGTTAGGTGTTAGGTG
>CAZJNL010000853.1:0-3032 GCA_964546515.1 uncultured Oscillatoria sp. | reverse complement strand
CACAGCGGACTGCCAATTTGTGGGATGTCAATACTGGCGAATTGAAAACAACATTGACTGGATTGACTGGATTGTCCAGGATTCCCTGGATTAGCTTATTTAGTCTAGATGGCAAGACTTTAGTAGCTTATAGGGACCTGAGTAAGAGCCTCAAAATTTTGGATGTAGAAACTGGCGAACTGAAGAACAGTTTGACTGGGGATTCATCTTCATTTTACTTTCTCGCTGTCAGTCCTAATGGAAAGACTTTAGCTGTCCAAGAGATTATCCAAGAAACTTCGTATATCAAACTTTGGGATATTAGCACTGGCGAACTGAGAAGCCATATTGCTCCTGAGGGTTTCAATATCCGTCAGGACGTGCCAGAAAATACTGTATTCAGTCCAAACGGAAAAAATCTAGCCATTGTTACTGTAGATGTGTCCAGGGGATACTGCTCAACCCACAAAGAAACCGTCACTGTATGGGACGTGTCTACTGGTCAACTGATAAGCTCCTTAGATGTTACAAACAGTTTCCCTCCTTCAAGTAAAATAGTTTTCAGCCATGACGGTAACAATGTATTTATTAGTCATAACATACGCACAGCACAGACAGTTTATAGTTCAGGGGGAAGTATTAATTCTGCAAACGAATTCAGGATGACAATACTGTGGGACTTTAATACAGGTGCGAGCAAAGAATTCGGTTCAGGTCACACCTGCGCCCTGATTCCAGAGCGGCAAATATTCGTTGAACAATTGCAGGATGAACCCCACCCCCCAACCCCCTCCCCGCACGCGGGGAGGGGGAGAAAGAGAGAGGTTTCCATAAGTGGAAAAAGCTCCCATCATCCTTCTACTGTGCAACGCCGGCAAATATTATTCGTTGGCTTACAGTTAAATGAGGGCCCATATTTCCCAGGCTTATCTGGTCATTCCAATTACATACATATTGTAGATATAGAGACTGGTCAAAAGATTAAATCTTTTCCTGGATGTGCTGCTGCATTAAGTCCTGATGGAAAGACTCTTGCTGTTGGTGGCGATCCTGATCCTACAACCCGTCCAAATTCCATATTGGAAGCTGTCCGGCTGTTAGATTGGTCAACTGGAGTATCTATTGCTAATATTCCTGGCCCAGTTAGAACTTTCACTTTTAGCCCAGATGGCCAGATTTTAGCGGTAGGCGGGGAGACAATTAAACTCTGGCAGTCAAGCACGGAACCCATTGTTAAGCAGCCATTGCATGGAGATGCTAACCCCCATTTAAACTGGTTGGAAAATTTACTAGCGGCAGAACTGTGGGAAGATGCGGATCGGGAAATGGCTGATATCATCAAACGGTTTCCTTCTCAAAATATAAACGCAATTGACCAGTTGTGGGTTCACTATAGCAACGGATACTATGGTTTTAGTGTCCAGAAACCAATTTGGGCAAAAATTCTGGAGAATCCGAAGGAGAGGACTGGCTTAAATAATCTAAACCTTAATGCCTGGGAAGAATTCCAATTCCGTGTGGGCTGGGGTACGGTTGATTATGCGCGTTTCATTGATAGCGATAATGATGAACGTTTCACAGACGATTATCGAAAAACAAGAAAGGCATACTATCCGCGAGAAGTCTATCTAGACAATCAAGACAAATTCTTAGAACTTTTGTCACGCTTGCCAGGATAGTAGAGAGAGCAAAATCAGCCAGCCTTTATAAAGCCCTCCTCCGCACCCTCGACGTGGCACAGGCGTCTCGCCTGTGCCTTCCCCTGTGCCTTTCCCCGCACCCTGGGAGTGCGACCGACGTCTCGCCTGTGCCCTCGCCTGTGCCAGCCCACCGGCACACACCTCATAGCGGTTTGCACTTGCATAGGGTACAGTTTGATCCCCCCCTAGCCCCCCCTAAAAAAGGGGGGGAATTCTCTTGCGCCCCCCTTTTTAAGGGGGGTTTGGGGGGATCGAACGCGGAGCTGTGCGAACGGGATGGCTTAGACTTATAACTAGCAGACTTATAACTAGCAACTTGGGTTAAAATAAAAACAAAATATAACACCGGCACCATGACTGACCAACCGCGCACCCGCCAAGAACTCTACGAACGCATCTGGCAAATTGGCAGAGAAGAAGTCATCCTCGAAGAGATGATTCGCTACGGATTCTGGCCGGCACAAGGCGAAATCCCCCAAGATCCAGCCGATGAAATCCGGCGCAAAGGAGAAATCCGGCGAGAACTGGAAGAACTGCGGCGCGAGAGTTCCCGCCTGCACAACGAACAAGCACTCCGCAAACAAATGCTCAAGCAGCGACTGGCTGAGTCGCGGCGCAAGCGTCAGGAAACAAAAGAGCGGCGAGAAAGAGAGCGTCAAGAACGCGCACAAGCGTGGCAAGAGAAAAAACAGAAAGAAATTCTTTATCTCGGGGAAGATGTATCTGCAGGACTCAACCGCACAGAAGGAAATCAGGAACGTTTGCAAAGTAACAGCTTGCCCTCATGCCAAACAGCAGAAGAAATTGCCGCCGCAATGGGAATTTCGGTCGGCGAATTGCGCTTTCTCGCCTTTGACCGCAAAACCTCAACAACCTCCCACTATATTCGCTTCAAAATTCCCAAAAAAACGGGTGGCGAGCGGCTGATTTCCGCCCCCATGCCGCGCTTGAAGCGAGCGCAGCACTGGATACTCAGCAATATTTTAGAAAAGCTGGAAGTTCACGACGCCGCTCACGGATTCAGGCGCGAGCGCTCCATCCTCAGCAACGCCCAACCTCACGTCGCAGCAGACGTTATTATCAACTTCGACCTCAAAGATTTCTTTCCCTCGATTTCCTACAAACGAGTTAAAGGACTTTTCCAGTCATTCGGCTATTCAGAAGCCGCCGCCACAATCTTCGGGTTGCTTTGTACGGAACCAGAAATTGAAGAAGTAGAATTAGACGGAAAGACTTACTTTGTGGCAATTAGCGACCGGCACCTCCCACAAGGTTCCCCCGCGTCTCCAGCGATTACCAACTTGCTGTGCCGGCGCTTAGACCGGCGGCTGGTTCAGATGGCGCAAGAACTCA
>CAZJNL010000852.1:0-3033 GCA_964546515.1 uncultured Oscillatoria sp. | reverse complement strand
TTCCCCCAGTCCGAACTTTGAGCCGTTTTGTCCAGCTCAACCCTCTCCAGTTCTTGCACCACCTCCTTCAGTCCGTGTTTCGAGCTGTAAGTTCTCGCCAGCTTGCTGGCAATCTTCGTACAAAACACCGGCGCGACATCGATGCCCAGATGATAGCGCATCATCGCCATATCAAAACGAGCGAAGTGAAACACCTTCACCACTTCGGCGCTTTCCATCAGCCGTTTTAAATTCGCCGCCTCTCTTTGCCCTCGCTCAATCCGAATCACCGTCACCCGCCCTTGCGGATCGCACAGCTGCACCAGACACAACCGATCCCGCCAAGGTAACAGTCCCATCGTTTCCGTATCCACTGCAACAGCCTCTGCTGCCAGATACGCAGCCAGTTGCGCCTCAGAAAGGTCGCTGTCGCCAACTTGAAAACTTTCTAAATCCATAGTGCGATCTCACTCCACCCCAATTATTGGCTATATTACACAAACTGTCCGCTCGCATCGATTTTGCATATATCCTAGGATAGCGTTCCGTTCTTTAGTTGTGAAAATTATTTCTTTAAGAAACCGCCAAGACGCCTTAGACGCGGGACGCTGTAGGGGCGGGTTCACCAGCAATCTATCGGGGAAGCGCAGGATATTTATAAACCCGCCCCCACACAGAGTTTTGTTATGAATAAACCCGCCCTCACACAGAGTTTTGTTATGAATAAACCCGCCCCCACCCCCCCCCTCACACGAACAGCGATGCAATCGGACATAATATCACTATGCAGCAGCAATGCTTCTTCCCTACCTGCGGCGAATAAAAATTTGCGTAAAGTAATACTCCCCCTTGGCATTTTGAACAATCCCAACGCCGGTTAAATCAAACTCCCCTTCCATATTCTTCCGGTGTCCCGGACTCTTTATCCAGCCCTCAACCGCCTGCTTCACCGGATCGCTATACCCAAAATTGTAGGCGAGATTTTCCGCCGCCGACCGGTACAAAATCAGCTGGCCAATTGCTTTAACTCGCTCCTCAAATCCGTCATGGCTAAAAGTCACCCGATCGCTGGCCATTGCTAAACTGTGAGCGCGGCACCGATCGCTAATCCGGGAATCCAGCTTCAGCGGCGGCAAATTGCGCTGGGCGCGATACTGATTCACCTGTTCGTGAACTGACTTTTCCAAAGCCGCCACAGTCTCCGAAGGCGGATTGGATTTCGGTTCGGCAGGCACCGGCTCTGCCGGTGCAGCAGGTTTTCCCGGTCGCACCTGAGAGCCTGTTTCTATCACAAAAACGCAGCCCCCAGCCCCTGCAGCCAACAGTAAAAACGTCAAACCTAAAACAAATTTTCGCATTCCCAAGCCGCATCCTCCCGGCACCCATTCCCACACGAGCGTGTGGGAACGATACAGCAGGTAAAGACTACTTATTCACCTGGATTTAACAACTTAGCCACGGTTTGCACGTCTTTATCGCCGCGCCCAGAGCAGTTAATCACAATGCGCGGACTGCCGGCGAGTTGCGGGCAAAGAGTTTCCAGATAAGCGATGGCGTGAGCTGTCTCCAGCGCAGGAATAATCCCCTCCAGCTGGGAAAGCCGCTGAAACGCTTCTAAAGCCTGCTTGTCAGTGACACTGTAATACTCAGCCCGACCGGCATCCTTCAAATAGCTGTGTTCCGGGCCCACGCCAGGATAGTCCAAACCGGCACTAATCGAGTGCGCCTCCACTACCTGGCCATCTTCATCTTGCAGCAAATAGCTCATCGCCCCGTGCAGCACGCCAATTCGCCCCCGCGTCAGGGTAGCGGCGTGCTTCTCCGTATCCACGCCCTCACCCGCCGCCTCAACGCCAATCAGCCGCACCGCCCGCTCCTTGACAAACTCGTGGAACAGTCCCATCGCATTGGAACCGCCGCCCACGCAAGCCAGCAGAATATCCGGCAGTCCGCCCCATTTTTCCAGAGCCTGGGCGCGGGTTTCCTGGCCAATCACTGCGTGGAAGTCCCGCACCATCATCGGGTAGGGGTGAGGGCCAGCCACTGAACCCAGGATGTAGTGAGTGGTTTCCACATTTGTCACCCAGTCGCGAATCGCTTCTGAGGTGGCGTCCTTCAGCGTGCCGGTTCCTGCTGCCACTGGGCGCACTTGAGCCCCCATCAGCCGCATGCGAAACACATTCAGGGCTTGTCGCTCCATGTCGTGCACGCCCATATAGATAACGCACTGCAGCCCAAAGCGAGCGCACACCGTTGCTGTGGCCACTCCGTGCTGGCCGGCACCCGTTTCGGCAATAATCCGCTGCTTGCCCATCCGCAGAGCTAGCAGTGCCTGAGCCAGGGCGTTATTGATTTTGTGAGCGCCGGTGTGGTTCAGGTCTTCCCGCTTTAAGTATATTTGCGGGCCGGTGCCGTCGGGGCGAGCGTAGTGGGCGGTCAGGCGCTCAGCGAAATACAGGGGGCTGGGGCGTCCAACGTAGTCCCTCAGCAGCTGCTGGAGTTCTTCAAGGAAAGCAGGATCGCTGCGGTATTGCTGGTATGCCGCTTCTAATTCAGCCAGAGCCGGCATCAGGGTTTCCGGCACATACTTGCCGCCGAAGCGCCCGAAGCGTCCGAGGGCGTCGGGTACAGAGGTGCTAGTAGCAGCCGCTTGCGGACTGCTCGGCAGGGGAGTGGTGGTCACGACAGCAGGAAAATTAGTGGACAGAGGTAATTATATTTCCTAGGGGTTAGGGGTTAGGGGTTACGGGTTACGGGTTACGGGTTACGGGTTACGGGTTAAATTTCCGGTCGCACTCCAACCCACGCCTCACGCCTTACCAGATTTGATAATCTCCGAAAGAAAGCATACCTACAAAAACCGCCTGCAAGGCGTGTTTTGCAAATACCATTTAAAAGGATGAGAGGTAGAATTCCTCTTGAGATGTGAAAAGTAATCCGTGGATGGGGGTGGCTAGGGGATAGGTGGCGGTGGGGCTAAAGCCCAACTACAAACTTTAGGGCTAAAGCCCAACTACAAACGGGCCCGCCGGCACCCTTTTGGGGGATAGGTCG
>CAZJNL010000851.1:0-3036 GCA_964546515.1 uncultured Oscillatoria sp. | reverse complement strand
GCGATTTATCGCGTCTCTACAAGAGTTTTGCAATAAGGATGCCACCGGACTTGATCTCAGACGCGCTCGCATATCCCAAACGCTCTCCCATTACAAGTGTGACGACGCTGAAGTTCCCAGCCAGCTTTGAGTCAATCTTCTCAAAATCTTCCGTGAAGTTTCGCTTACGCTGCAGACAGAAGTAGCGCTAATCTTGTTCAAGGGTTAAGAACCCCAGTTTCTAAAGAAGCCCGGTTTTCCAGGAGCCGGTGGGAGCTTGTTCAAAAACTAAAAAGGAAAAAGTAAAGTTATGCTGCCGGCATGGCGAGAGCGCATTACAGGTTACTTTATTGAGGAAACAAAAGACAACCTCACTGCGATTGAGCGAGGTTTGCTCAATCTGCCAACCACCCTCTCAGACCCAGAATCGGTCAAAGAACTCTGCCGCGCCGCTAATTCGCTCAAAGGGGGGGCGGCGATGCTGGGCATCAGCAGCATTCAAAAAATCGCCCACCATTTAGAAAAGTGTTTCAAGACTTTTAAAGACAATCCTGTCCAGCCAGACCAAAAGCTAGAGTTACTATTACTACAGCTTTTTCTTACCCTCCAAGAGCTTTTGGCGCAGTTTTCTGGGCCTTTTGGCCTGAGGGAGGAAGTGGCGGCGCAGATTATGTCGCGTGCGTGGCTGGTTATTGAGGAGCTTAACAGCCACCTGGAACAGCTGCTCAATCAGGGGTGGCTGAACAATTGCAGGAAATGCCGCTTCTTCTATGGTTTGCGCGATGCCGGCAATCTCCTGATCTGCGCTGTCCATCCTGCGGGACCCCAAGAAGAATTCTGTCGCGACTGGGAAGGGCATCCCGCTGAGGCAGATATTGAAATATCTGCATATTTGGGATAAAATCCCCTAAAACAAGCTAGAATGCGATCCAACTAGATTGCGCCTCGCAATGATATCAAGTCCGGTGGCATCCTTATTGCAAAACTCTTGTAGAGACAAGGATTTATCGCGTCTCTCTACAATGCCGTCGCAACCGTTCATGATATCAGTCGGGGCGCACCGGCTTTTAAAAAGAGATTTTGCCATGAACTACACTTACTTTGCCAATTTAGCAAACCAGGTAGATATCCCACCCGACGGCATTCTCAGCCGCACTCTGTACAGCGACGAGCGGGTGAAGGTGATTGTTTTTGGGTTTGATGCCGGTCAGGAACTGTCCGAACACACCGCATCAATGCCGGCAATTCTCTCGATTGTACAAGGAGAAGCCCGCTTGACGCTGGGGAGCGATACCCTAGACGCCGGTGCCGGCGCACTCGCCCACATGCCGGCGCAATTGCCGCACAGCGTTCATGCGAAAACAAAGCTCGTGATGCTGCTGCTACTGCTGTTGCCGGCAACCGGCACTTCGCCCGCTTCTTGAGGGCGGAAGGGGGTGCCGGTTTTTCGAGTGTTGGGCGTGGTGAGATCATTTCCGTTTATCAACCCGAAACACTCACCGGCGCTTTTACCTGATTTTTCAGCAACAACCCGTACTCCAACCCCTCTACCACAGCTTGATACGAAGCGTCAAGTATATTCCCCGACACCCCCACAGTCGTCCAGCGCTGCTGCCCATTCGTGGACTCAACCAGCACGCGAGTCTTGGCAGAGGTGCCGGCACCCCCATCCAGAATCCGCACTTTATAATCCGCCAGTTGAAACTCTGCAATCTCCGGGTAAAAATTCACCAGCGCCTTGCGCAGCGCCGCATCCAGCGCCGAAACCGGCCCGTTTCCTTCCGCCGCCTCCAGCAAGTCTTTCCCATTCACCGCCACTTTAATTGTCGCCAAAGCGTCAGACGATCCCCGCGCAATATCGCAGTGAACCTGAAAACCCTTCAATTCAAAGAACTGCTTCCGCTGTCCCAGCGCCTCCCGCATTAGCAAGTCAAAACTCGCTTCAGCCGCCTCAAACTGATACCCCTGACTTTCCAACTCCTTCAACCGCTGCAAAATTTGCCGGCACGCCGGATCTCCCTTGTCCAAATCCATGCCAAAACTGCGAGCTTTCGCCAAAACATTGCTCAGCCCGGATTGCTCAGAAATCACAATCCGCCGGCGGTTTCCCACCACTTCCGGCTGAATGTGTTCGTAAGTCAGCGGGTTCCTCGCCACCGCCGATACATGCACGCCGCCCTTGTGAGCGAACGCCGACCTCCCCACAAACGCTGCGTGTTCATCAGGAGCCAGATTCACAACTTCACTGACAAACCGGCTCGTTTCTGTCAGGTTAGCCATCTGGCTGTCATCAATACACTGATAGCCCAGTTTCAGCTGCAAATTGGGAATAACCGAACAGAGGTTAGCATTGCCGCAGCGTTCGCCGTACCCATTAATAGTCCCCTGCACCATGCGAACACCTTCCATCACCGCCACCAAGGCGTTCGCCACTGCGGTGTCCGAGTCGTTGTGAGTGTGAATCCCCAGCATTGGAGCCGGGATTTGGGGATTTGGGGATTGGCTGATGGCGGCTCGCACCTGCAGGACAATTTGGCTGATTTCGTGGGGTAAAGTGCCGCCGTTGGTGTCGCAGAGGACGAGCCACTCGGCACCGGCACCGACAGCCACCTCCAGAGTCTTGAGCGCATACTCCCGATTGTGCTTGTAGCCATCGAACCAGTGTTCGGCATCGTAGAGCACGCGACGCCCCTGAGCTCGCAGGTACTCAATCGTGTCCCGGATCATCGCCAAATTCTCATCTAGGGTAGTTTTCAACCCTTCCGTGACGTGCATGTCCCAGGATTTGCCAAAAATCGTCACCCAGCGAGTGCCGGCGGCTATAATCGGCTGCAGCATCGGGTCTTCTGCTGCTGTTGCGCCCGGTCGCCGCGTCGAGCAAAATGCCACAACTTCCGCGCCTTTGAGCGGTTTTTCTTTCAGCTGCCAGAAAAATTGCACATCTTTAGGATTGGCCCCAGGCCATCCCCCCTCAATGAAGGGCACTCCCAGCTCGTCTAGCTTGCGGGCAATTTGCAATTTATCTTCAATCGACAGGGAAAGCCCTTCGCGCTGGGC
>CAZJNL010000850.1:0-3042 GCA_964546515.1 uncultured Oscillatoria sp. | reverse complement strand
GCTGATGTGATGGCATCGCCGGTGATTACCCTCAGACAAGCTCCTGACCAGAATATTTTCACCGCCCTGTCCCTGATGCGCCAGCACCGCATCCGCCACTTGCCGGTGGTGGGCGACGATGGCCAGCTGGTTGGGCTGGCCACCTCGGAAACGATTTGCGCCTGCCTGGAGCCGGTCAATCTCCTGAAACTGCGGCAGGTGGCAGAAGTAATGGCCACCCAAGTCGTCACCGCACCGCCCACCGCTTCCCTGCAGCAGGTCGCGGGGCTGATTGCCGAGCGTCGAGTCAGCTGCGTGACGATCGTGGAGGGGTGGGGCGATGAGAACTCACACTTGACGCTGCCCTTAGGGATTATCACCGAAGGAGACATCGTGCAATTTCAGGCGCTGCAGCTGCCTTTGGCGGAGATTCAGGCGCAACAGGTGATGAGTGCGCCGGTGTTTTGCCTCAGTCCCGAGGATTCCCTGTGGAAGGCGCAACAGGAGATGCAGCGCCGCTATGTGGGGCGGCTGATTGTCACCTGCTCGCGTTCCGAACTGCTGGGCATCGTCACCCGCACCAGCTTGCTGGCCCTTTGCGAGCCGGTGGAAATGTACAGCATCGCCCACGCCTTGCAGCAACAGGTTTCCCAGCTAGAAGCCGAAAAAGTTGAACTGCTGAAGAACCGCAATGCTCAATTGCAGGTGCAGGTGCGAGCCCGCACCGCCGAGCTGGAACAGCAGGCTGAGCGAGAGCGCCTGTTGGCCCAAGTAGCCTCTCGGATTCGCCAATCCCTCAACTTGCAGGAGATTCTCAACGCCACCGTCACCGAAGTGCGGCAGCTATTGCAGTCCTCAAGGGTGCTGGTTTATCAGCTCAATGGCAGCAGCGAGGGCAGCATCGTTGCCGAATCCGTCGCCCCGGGCTGGCCGGTGACGCTGGGCAGCCACATCCAAGAACCCTGTTTGCAGGGGGCGCTAGGGGAAGAGTACCGCCAAGGACGCCAGCGAGCCATCTCCGATATCCACACAGCCGGTTTAAGCGATTGCCACTTGCAGCTGTTAGAGCGCTTTCAGGTGCGAGCCAATCTCTTGGCACCCATTTTGATAGAACAAGCTCGGCAGCAGCCTTCTTCCTCCCCCACCCAACAGGCAACACCCAACAGGGAAAATTCTCTGTGGGGATTGCTGATTGTCCATCAGTGCGACCAGCCCCGCCAGTGGCAAGCCTCAGAGCTGGATTTGCTAGACCGGCTGAGCGTGCAGATCGGCATCGCCATCCAGCAAGGGCAGCTTTTTGAGCAAACCCGATCGGAACAAGAAGCGCTGCACAACCTGGTAGCCGGAACAGCCGCCGTCACCGGAGAGGACTTCTTCCCCGCCCTGGTGCGCCATCTGGCCCTAGCCCTGGGTGTCCGCCACGCCGCAGTCTCAGAAAAGGTCGGCAAGCGATTGCAGACCAAGGCTTTCTGGTCGAATAAGCAATTGCAGCCCGCCATAACCTATAACATCAGCGGCACTCCCTGCGAAGTTGCCCTCACCCGGGGAATCTACGGCTGTCGGGAGCGGGTGCGGCAGCACTTCCTAGAAGATATAGCCAAGGCCAACCTTGACGCCGTGAGCTACCTGGGGGTGGCCCTCACCGACAGTGCCGGTCAGCCCATTGGCGTTCTTTGCATTCTCGACAGCCAGCCGCTCGCCGACAGGTCGCGAGCGGAGGCCATCCTGAGGGTATTTGGGGCGCGGGCTGCGGCGGAACTGGAACGGCAGCGCTCGACGCGAGCCCTGCAGCAGCTCAATCAAGAGCTAGAAATGCGAGTCCAAGAGCGGACGGCTGAATTAGCAGGGGCTGTCGAGCAATTGCAGCGGGAAATTGCGGAGCGCGAAATTGCGCAAAAGGAAGCACTTGCAGTCAAGGAGCGATTGCAATATTTGCTCTCCGCCAGCCCCACCGCGATTTATAGCTGCAAACCTGAGGGGGATTTCGGGGCAACTTTTATGAGCTCGAACATTCGCGCCCTGCTGGGATACGAAGGCCAAGAATTCCTGGAAGATTGTAGGACATCTGTCCCGCCTGTCCCCAGTTTCTGGAACAGCCGCGTCCACCCCTCAGACCTGCCGGGACTCTTTGCCGGACTGCCATCTTTATTCCAGAACGGGACACACACGAATGAATACCGCTTTCTGCACGCCGACGGCACCTATTGCTGGCTGCAGAATGACATGAAGCTAGTGCACGACAGCGCCGGCAACCCTCTGGAGATTGTTGGCAGCTTAACAGATATCACAGAGCGCAAACAGGCAGAAAAACAGCTGCAAAAGGCGCTCAAAGAGCTGGAATTTCAAAAATTGGCCCTCGACCAGTCTGCGATCGTCGCCATCACCGACAGCCAGGGCGTCATTACTTATGTCAACGACAAATTCTGCGAAATTTCACAGTATTCCAGAGAGGAACTGCTCGGCAAAAATCACCGATGCGTGAATTCTGGATATCACTCAAAAGAGTTTTTCCGGGAAATGTGGGCGACTATTGCCAGCGGTAAAGTCTGGAAGGGAGAAATTAGAAATCGCGCCAAAGATGGCAGTTTTTATTGGACAGACAGTACAATAGTTCCTTTTCTGGACAGCCAAGGAAAACCTTACCAATATCTGGCGATCCGCTTTGAGAACACCCAGCGAAAGCAGGCGGAAGAGAAACTGCGGGAAAGCGAAGAGCGGCTGAGGTTGGCGCTGCGAGCCGCCGGCATGGTTTCCTGGGAGTGGAATATTTTAACCGGCCAGCTGATCTATTCCGAACAAGTGGAGCTTGCCTTTGGTTTGACTGCGGGCACTTATCGGGGAACTCTGGAAGAGTTTCTCAAAATTGTTCATCCGGACGACCGCGAGAAAGTGGTTCGGTCGGGGTGGCGCTGCATTCAGCAGAAAAGGGATTGCGAGCTGGAATTTCGCATCGCCGCACTTGACGGCACTGTGCAGTGGGTGGAGAATAAAGGTCAAGTGCAATTGGACGACACCGGCAGGCCGGTGCGGATACTGGGCGTAGCAATGAACATCACCAACCGC
>CAZJNL010000849.1:0-3043 GCA_964546515.1 uncultured Oscillatoria sp. | reverse complement strand
CGTACTCAGCCAAGTGGTCAGTCACATCCGTATACAGGATTTGATACACAATCACAATCCCGACAATAAAACCCATCGCCGTGCCCAGGCTGAAAATAAACCCAATTGCCGTGCTGTTCTGCCAGTAACTTCTCTCCCAGTTCAAAAATTCCTCTTTCGAGAAAACCTTGACATCCCCCGGCAATAAAGCTTTCATCCTTTGCACCATTTCTTTCACATCAACTCCCGGCTTTAACTTAACAATACCCACATCAATTAGCCCCTTATTGCTGCGATTAAAAATCCTCAAAAAATTTAAATCGCTCGTGATAATATTGCCGTCCGCACCGAAAGAAGCACCCAGCGTAAACAGCCCTTTCACCTTAACGCGGCGTCCACCCACCTCCGTCGTGACAGTTTCCCCCTGATTAAACTTTTCCGATATTGGCCCAAATTCCGCCCGAGAAGCATCATCAAACAGAACCACATCTGACAGTTTAATTTTATCGATATTTTCCATAACTGCCGGCAAATCGAACACCGGGTCAGACGGGTCAAAGCCAACCACGAGAATGCCACGAGAAGTGGCTTTTTTGCATTTTTTATCCTGGTCTTCAGGGAGAAGCTTTTGATTTTTTACCCGGCACTCCTTTTCTTGTTCTTTAGCGTAAGGATTCTTCCACAAAGCAAAATTCAAATACACAGGACTGACCGATTCCACCCCCTCAAAGCTAAGCGCTTGATACAAGCGCCGGTGGGGAAAACTTTTCATAGCAATCAAAGCCGTAGACTGCGGGCTGATCAAAAAAACGTCACCCTGCAAATGGGTGTGCAACCGCACAGAACTCTCAAAAAGCGCATCCCGGAAACCCAGCTGCATGAACATCAAAATATCCGCAAAACCAATCCCCGCCAGCGCCACAAGCAAGCGCATCTTTTCGCGGGTGAGCTGCAACCAAGCCAAAGGTGTTTTCATAATCTTCACTCATCACTCACAGTCATCACAAGTAGCGTTCCGCCAGGAACGCACCGACAGCATCCCATTTGGTCAAATATACCCTGGCGATTCCCAGGCGGAACCTGGGAACGAGGATCAGGAGGCTCTGCCTCCTTTCAAAAGACAAGCATATTTAAAGCGTAACAGCTTACGTCTGATGAGCCGCGATTTTCAATCGCCAGGATCTCGTAGCCAAAACGGGATGTTCTACTTCTTCGCTCCCGCATCGACCTTCTGGGATGCTCCCGAACGCACCCCATCCTCTCCCAGCATAATTTTAACTTCCACCTGTAAATTAGTTAACCCCTTAACTCGCTTACTATCTTCCTTATCGAGACGGATTTTCACCTCCACCACCCGCGCATCCACATCCGCAGCTGGATCGGTATCCAAAACATCCTTTTTGCTAATTTGCAAACCCACCTCAGCCACCGTTCCCTTCAACTCTCCAGCAAACGCAGCATTGTTAATCGTCGCCCGCTGACCGGCACGCACCTTACTAATATCACTTTCATACACCTCCGCCACAACAAACATCTGCTCAGTTTGTCCCAGCTCGACAATCCCATCATTGCCCACAACCTCACCCGGGCGGGCGTGAATTTTCAAAATTTGCCCATCTACCGGCGCTTTCACCACCGCCAACTCCAAATCCGCCCGAGCCCTCTCCACAGCCGCCAGCGCAGTTTCAACTTCAGCCCTCGCCGCTTGCACATCCACCGGCCTAACCTCAGCAATTCTATCCAAATTCGCCTCAGCTTCCTCAATTTGCTTTTGCAGCGTAGCCACCGTCTCATCCCGAGTCGCCGTAGCCTCATTAATTTGCTCACTCAGAGTCTTCACCGTCTTTCTTAAAGTCGCTTCCACCTCCTCAATCTGCTTTTCACCCGTAGCCACAATCTTATTGAAAGTCGCTTCCTCCTCGCGCAGCTGCTTTTCACCCGTAGCCACAATCTTGTTGAGATTAGCTCGCTCCTCGAGCAGCTGCTCTTGACTGGTAGCCACAATCTTGTTAAGATTAGCAATAGCCTCATTCAGCTGCTCTGCAAACGTTTCCCACGTCAGGCGCTTACTGTCAAACTGCGAAACAGAAATCGCACCGGCTTTATAGAGCAGCTCGTAGCGCTCAAATTCCGAGCGAGCATTTTTCACCTCCGCCTCAAGTCTGGCAACCGTTGCCTTTTGGGCAGCAATTTCCCCTTGCTGCTGAGCCTTTAAGCGCTCAATCGTTGCCTCTTGAGCAATTTTTTCCTCTTGCAGCTGAGCAGTCAGTCGAGCAATCCTCGCCTCTTGAGCCGTCCTGTCTCCTTGCAGCTGAGCGATAACTCTAGCCACAGTAGCCTCTTGAGCCTGCTTTTCCCCTTGCAGCTGAGCCATAATTCTGGCAATCGTAGCTTCTTGAGTTTGCTTTTGCCCTTGCAGCTGGGCGAGCAAGCGAGAAATAGTAGCCTTCTGAGCCGCAATTTCCCCAGCTTTCGCACCGGCTTCCACCTGTGCCAGACGCGCTCTGGCAACCTTCACCTGTTTTTCAGTTTGTTGCAAAGAAGCCGAGCGCTGCTCCTGACTGTCGAGAACCGCAACCACTTGCCCAGAGCGAACCGCAGCGCCCTCTTTGACGAGCAACGCCTTAACCCGAGATCCTTCCTGAGAGTTAGGAGCGGACAGCTTAATCACTTCTCCCTGGGGTTCCAGTCGGCCCAAAGCGCTCACCGTCGGCGGCGGAGCCGGTACAGGAGCCACCGGCTTTTTTGGAGCACTCATCTGAGCGAGTTGGTAGTAAGCCGCGCCAGTCACAGCAATTCCCGCCGCACCGACCAACCCAATCAGCCACCAACCCCCAGGTTTTAAGAACCGTTTATCCTTCAACCGGGACTCCTGCTCTATTAGACATTAGCCCAATTATACTAGGACGTTGCTAACTTGAAAATAGGGGCGCAGGGCATAGGGCATAGGGCATGGGGCATGGGCATGAGATTGTCAGAAGCTCCTGAGCAGCGACTAGCCACTAATAACTAATCAGCGCAATCAAACAGCACCGTCGTCATGTAATGCTCCGCCCATTCCGGG
>CAZJNL010000848.1:0-3044 GCA_964546515.1 uncultured Oscillatoria sp. | reverse complement strand
CCCCTTGTGGGAGAGGGGTTGGGGGTGAGGGGGATTACAAAAACGGGATGCTCCCGCCTCAAACTCCCTTAAATCCTGCTTTCATATCCATTTCCTTGGCTTCCACCTGTGTTTCCTGTATTTTTTGCCTCAATCCCATTTGGCTGATGGCGATGCCGGCCAAAATTAAGCTCCCGCCGATGTATTGAGCCGCCGTTGGCACTTCTCCCAAGAGCAAATACGCCGCCAATATGCCGGCAATCGGGCTGAAAGAAGTTGCCAGAGATACATCCGATGCCCCCGCTTTCTTCAAACCGCTAAACCACAACAGCTGTCCCCCCACCACAATCACTCCGCCGTAAACTAACATCCACTGCCAAAGCAGCGGCGAGAAGGCATCCATAAAATGTGCCTGCCCATACATTTGCAGGGCAATTAATGCAAACACCACCGTTCCCACCGCCGTCCTAAAAATACTGAATATCCCCAAAGGAATCTGCTTCAGCGTAACTTTACTGATGAGGGTAGAAACAGCGAGCGCTACCGCCCCTTGCAGCGCCATAATCTCTCCTTTTCCCAGGCTAAAACCCGCGCCCATTTCTACCATATTTCCTGCGGGCTTTTGCAGCAAAATTGTCAGCACAACTCCCACAAATGAAACCGCCGCGCCGGTCCCCACCCAGCGATTCACCCGCTCCCGCAGCAAAATCACCGATAGCGCCAGAATTAATGGAGGTTCTATGCGGCCAATTAATACGACGTTGTTGACTGCGGTTTGGGACAGTGCCATGAAAATTAAAGATGGGGCCAAAGCGCCCGAAAGGATTGCCGTAGCGCTCAACCCCAGCCAATGTTTACCGGAAATACGCTGGAGAGAATCTATCTGCCACTGCTTGCCATAGATAGCCAATAACACCATCAATGCGACGAGATTACCCACAAATAAAACATTACAAAATGAAATTGGATTTCTGCCGTCGATGAGATTTAGCTCTCCAATCTGCGTGAGCCGGCGCACCACGGAATTCGCAGTAGCAAAAATAATCACCGCCAGCAATAAGTAAGCCCGACCGGGAATTTTATCTCGGAAATTGTCCAGTGATTTTGATATTGATTTCATCACAATATTATACCCTGCATCCTATCTGTTTGTCAGCCCAGCCGGTCGCAATGGACAGCTCAGCAATGACAGAGCCTTTCGCCGGCTCTCAGGGACATTGGGACAAGCAAGATGCGTGTCAAAGCCCGGTATAGCAACAGACAGCTCAGTCATGGACAAGGCATCTCACTTGCTAGTAGGGATAGGGTCGGAGGGAACGCCTGTCCTACGTCCTAATCCCACCGGCACAGCGAAAGGAAGCATCCCATTATAATAACCCCATCTCTTGCAGGACCGGCCTCCCCCCTGTCCGGGAAGACTTCCCCCCTACCGCCAGGTGAACAGCATCCCCACCCCCGCCAGAGCAACCAGCACCCCCAAAATCGCCCGCAAGCTAACCTTATCCCCCGCCCACACAGCCAGGGGGAGGACAAACAGCGGGCTCGTGGAGATCAGGGTTTGGGCAATCCCAGCCGGTGCGAATTTCAGGGAGATTTGGCACAGCCAAATGCCCAGGTAGGTGCTGGCAAAAGCAGTCACAACAATCGCCCCCAGCACCCGCCGTGACTGCAGCGGTTTGAGCAACTCGTCAAGCGGTTTGCGCATAAGCCACCCCCACAGCAGCAGCGCCAGCACACCGGCACTCAGGCGCACCAGCGCACCCCACACCGGCTCAATGTCCGTGTGCGCCAGCGCCGCCCGCGAGAGAACCGCCCCACCGGCATGTGCCAGTCCCGCTAGCAGCGCCCACCTGACGCCCGCCAGCAACTGTCCCGTCTTGCCGGCTGTCTCACTCACCCGCTCGCCAATCACCCACGCCACGCCCAAAACCGTCAGCAAAATCCCAATCCAAGCCCCCGAACCCAGCTGTTCCCCCAAAAAAAACAGCGCCAGCAGCGCCGTCATCGGCGGCGCTAAAGTTTCCAGCAGCAGTGTCCGCCGCGCTCCGATGCTGTTGATCGCCGCCAAATAAGCCGTCTCTCCCAACCCAATCCCCATAACGCCGCTCAGCGACAGCATCCCCAGTGCGGGGGCGTCGATTGCCGGCAAGAGCTGACCTTGCAGCAGCAGGGTGAGGATCAGGAAGCCAATCGCAATCGCCCCCTTGAGCAGGTTCAGTTCCAGCGGTGGGATGCGCTCTCCCATACGGGCATAAACCACCGAGGACATGGCCCACACAAATGCGGTGCTCAGCGCCGCCAGCTCTCCTTTAAATTCAGTTATCCAAACCGGCATGTGGCTCCTGCGGATAGAGGTGCGTTTCCACCGGCACCAGCCAGGAGCGCCGGCGACCGCCACTATACATTATTTTTTGTAAATTTGCAATAACTTTTTATACAAACTGTTGAGAGAACTGAAGCTGGCAATCCCCCTAAATCAGGGATTTACATCCCGCTGACCCATGATTCTGCCCTCACACTGCAACCGCTCAGCTTGCCTCCGACAGACCGGCCTCAGGGACAAGCCGTCAAATTGTTAACAAAGCTTAACAATTAGGGCGCTAACTGTAACCCATATAACCATCAGGTTTTTTCCAAACTGCTATGACATCTATTAATAGACAACCCATTTAGGAGGTCGCCATGAATTACACCTTTGACATCCTAGGGATATCCCCCATCCTGTATTTCTTTAACCAACAGCAAGAGATTAAACAGCAAAAACCGCGCCCGCGCCTGGAATATGTAGGAACTCACAAATGTGCGCTCGATTCCTTTATTCAATCCGTCGAGACAGTTGATCCCGCGCAAGGTTGGGAAGTGGATCGGGTAGTTGACACCGTGATTGACTACTGGATGAAGAACTCCGACAGCATCCAATATTGGCAGCAGCGGTTGAAAGATGCCGGTCGCGAAAATCTCCTAGTAGCAAGAGTTGCCGACATTCAAGCCTTGCAGTCAACCTTTAACTCCCTCTTCGACAAAACCGACTGAATTTTTCAACCCGCTCGGCTGTAGAGACGCGA
>CAZJNL010000847.1:0-3046 GCA_964546515.1 uncultured Oscillatoria sp. | reverse complement strand
GGTGACCACACGGAGACTGCCCCCTCCGAAGTGCAAAGGAACTCCACGGGGGGATTTCCCCTACAGTTGAGTAATTACAGGAGGGTTTCATGGAGAGCGACTTGCTGGAATCTCTCAAAAGTGCGAGTGTTCGGTTCATCCGCGTGCTCTGGTGCGATAACGCCAATGTGATTCGGGCTAAAGCGTTTCACATTGGGGTGCTGTCGGAACACCTCGAAACAGGTGTCGGCATTTCGGCGGCGCAACAGGCAATTCCGGTAATGTACGACGCAGTAGTTCCCGAAAGTGGCCTCGGGCCGGTGGGCGAAGTCTGGCTAGTGCCCGATTGGTCCAGCCTCAGCGTTTTGCCCTACGCGCCCGGTCACGCCCGCGTAATGGGAAATATGATCAAAGACGGAAAAACTTGGTCGCTCTGTCCGCGCGGCTTCCTGAAACGGATGGTAGCCGAGGCGAAAAACGAGAGACTTGAGGTGATGGCTGCCTTTGAAAATGAGTTCTACCTGCTGCGCCCAACTGCAGATAGAATAGTGCCGGCTGACGAGACAGTTTTTGCCTCCACGCTGGCGATGGATCTCAACCGAGCGGTTATCGATGAAATAGCCGACGCCCTCGTCGCTCAGAAAATGCCGGTGGAGCGGTACTATCCCGAATCAGGTCCCGGACAGCACGAAATCTCGATTCGCTACTCAGAAGCTTTGCACGCAGCCGACCGGCAAATTGTCTTCCGGGAAACCGTTCGCGCTGTCGCTCTCAAACACGGACTGAAAGCTTCTTTTTTGCCTAAAATATTTGCAGATAAAGCCGGTAGCGGCTGTCACCTGCACCTGAGTTTGTGGCGGGATGGGCAAAACATCCTCCCCGATGCCGCCGGTGCTGGGGGGCTATCGCAAACCGCTCGCGCTTTCATTGCCGGCATTCTCCACCACTTACCCGCCCTGATGGCGCTCACTACGCCCAGCCCCAACTCCTACCGGCGCATCCGCCCCCACGTCTGTAGCGGCGCTTTTCGCGCCTGGGGGCTAGACAACCGCGAGGCGGCTGTCAGGATACCCAGCAACCCCGCCCCTCCCAGCCCGACTCATTTTGAGCTCAAGACTTCTGACGCCTCCGCCAATCCTTACTTGGCTTTGGGCGCAGTCATCGCAGCTGGGCTGGATGGCGTGCGCCGCAATCTCGACCCGGGCGAGCCGGTGGCGGTTGACCCCGGATATTTGTCAGAAGCGGAGCGCCGCCAGCGCGGTATTGACTTTTTACCGGCTTTCCTGGGTGAGGCGATCGCGCAGCTCAGCCGCAACGAAACGCTGCTGAACGCCCTGGGATCTGAACTGGCGCGAGCTTATCTGGCTGTGCGCAAAGCGGAGTGGGAAGCCATGAAGGATATGGAACTGGAAGAGGAGGTAAAACTCCTGCTGGAGCGCTACTGATATAGCAATGGCGCATGGGGCATAGCGCATGGCGCATGGGGAAGATTTACGCTTGGCGAGAAATCAGCAATGCCCAATGCCCAATGCCCCATGCCCACTGCCCCATACCCAATGCCCAATGCCCAATGCCCCATGCCCAAGAGTTGTTCCTCTTCCCCCTCTCCCCCTTCTCTTGGCGAGGGCACCCACAAGGGGTGCCCCTGCGGCGTCTTGCCGCCAATATAATGGAAACAGCGAATTTATTAATAGCGGAACACAGCTGCTAGCGGTGCCTCATCGGGCACTTTTTCAGGCTCGACAGCATAAACTGTGCCGCCGTGCAAGATGGTTTCAATCGCCACTGTATCCAATAAATCCTCGTCGCCAACTTCAGGATCGGGGTGGAGCTGAAGTGTGTTATCTTCGGAATTAAAGATGCCCCACTTGTGAGCGCCAACGCCAACAAACAATTGCTCGACTCGCCCGTAATGAGCTGCAGGTAAAGCCTCTTTAACGTCGGTGGAAGTTAGCCCAGTGCCGGCAAGTTCCTTGTAGCGTTCAATGGCTTTTTGCTGCGCCTCCATAAACAAAGGTTCCACAATCGGCCACGCTTGGGCGTGCAATTCTTCATTATTCAGGATTTCAGCGTTTCCCGCCATCCCTTCACTGACTAAATGCTGGTAAGTATTTGCCTCTCGGTAAATCGGCAAGAGATACTCGACACCGGCTAGCACCATAGGGGCTTTCTCTTGCCGGAGATATTCTGCGATACCACTATCAATTATGTGAAAATAGTGCGAGATATTCCGCTTGATATCATCCATGTCAGGGCTTCCCTGCCCGTGACAAGTACCGGGCTGCATGAAAGAATGGGTAGCTTTGCCTTTTGATGTGGCAATTCGGAACTTCGCATCGAGGGCAGTCTCGTCATACAGGAGGGCTGACTCCATACTTTTTGGCAGATTTTCCAATTCTACTTCCCTGACGCTGTAGTGCGTGCATTCCAGCAGCCTGACTTGCTTTTGGCTCAACGCCAGAATATAAAACCGGCCATCGCTCGTGAGGAGGGGCAGGAGCGGTTTGAGATGGAAATGGTTGCTGACAACAACTAATTCTTCAAAATTTAGCGGCAGGCGGTAGGAATGGAATGCGCCGTCAGCAAGGAAGATTGCCAGTCCGTCGTTCTGGCGTTCCCAGAAAAGTGATTCATCGAGTTTTTCTGCAGCCGGCTGCAAAAATTCTCGGGCCTCCTGCCCGCTCATCCCCGTCTCCTGCAAGCGCTCTTCAGCCTCTCGCAGCAAATTTTTGTACCGAATTGGGTTCTGCTGAACTTCTGCCCCTGTTCGGTAGGTGGGCATATAAATTGAGACGCACAATCCCTGAGGCTGTTCTCCCAGTGTTTTGAGTTCTTCTGCGGACAATAAACTCATATTTTACTCCCTTTTTACGGCCAACTGTTTTACCCAATGGTGAAGGCGCTGGTTTCCCGATCGCTTTAGCTGCTATAATTTCATGCCAATGGCAGGCAATTATTTTATCCCCTGCGGTTAGACGCGATGAATCGCCAGACGCGATGAATCGCCAGACACGATGAATCGCGTCTCTACAAGAGGGTTCAGACGCGATGAATCGCGTCTCTACAA
>CAZJNL010000846.1:0-3049 GCA_964546515.1 uncultured Oscillatoria sp. | reverse complement strand
GAGGTGTATTGCTGTGACTCATCCCCGTGTTATCTGCCTCGGTGAAATTTTGTTGGATTATCTGGCTGACCAGCCCGGGCACTCCCTAAAGCAGGTTGAGTCTTGGACACCCTATCCGGGAGGCGCACCGGCCAATGTGGCCTGCGCTTTAGCCAAGTTGGGGACGCCGGCGGGATTTATCGGCTGTGTTGGCCAAGATGAAGCCGGGGACTCCCTGGTGCGGGTGCTGTCTCAAGCCGGTGTGGATGTCACCGGCATCCAGCGTCACAAAACAGCACCCACAAGGGCAATTTACGTCCTGCGCTCACACACCGGCGAGCGGGAGTTTGCCGGGTTTGGCGAGCGCTCCACCACAGAATTTGCCGATACCTATCTCCAGAGCGACCAGTTGCCGGAGGAACTATTTGAAAATGCTGAATTTCTGGTTTTGGGCAGCCTGGAAATGGCTTATCCCGACAGCCGCAAGGCGATTGAGCGAGCGATCCATCTCGCCGAGCAGCACTACGTCAAAATTGTGCTAGATGTTAATTGGCGACCGGTATTTTGGCCAGATCCCGCCGATGCTCCCCAGATGATTGTGGATCTGCTCCCTCACGTCGATTTTCTCAAGCTTTCCGAAGACGAAGCTGAATGGCTGTTAGGCGCGACAGATGCCAGTTCCATCTCCCACAAGCTCGACTCAGTGGAGGGTGTGCTGATCACCGCCGGCGAGCACGGTTGCTCCTACTGTCTGGGAGATACCTGCTCGCAGGTACCGGCTTTTCCTGTTAAGGTGGCAGACACCACCGGCGCGGGGGATGCCTTTCTTGCCGGTTTTATCCACATGCTTTGCCAGCACGGGATTAGCATTCTGGAAGACGAGCAGATGGCGAAAAAAGTAGTCAGTTATGCCTGTGCGGTGGGGGCGCTGACGGCGACTAAACCGGGTGCCATTGCCGGCGCACCTGATGCCGGTGAGGTGGAAGCTTTCTTGGACAGCAACGCTGTTCACTAGCTGAAGCGGTAAGAAACCGGGTTTCTTTGGGAAAAACCCGGTTTCTAGTATTACTGCGCTCCGCCATCGCCTTTGAGCAGGTTTAAATTTTGTTAAATCGTTCAGTGAGAAAAATAGGAGACTGATGGGGACTAAACCGGGTGCTATCGCCGGCGCACCTAATGCCGCTGAGTTGCAAGCTTTCCCGCACAGCAGCGCGATTCACTAGAGTGCCGGTCTTGAAATCTCAGAAACCGGGTTTCTTTTGGCAATTACGACGTAAAATCGGTCTTGACAGGGAGAGAAACCCGGTTTCTTAACCCCAGACAAAATCGATGCAACCGGCTTGATATAACCGGCTCCCTGAAATGCCCAACTCGGGGATTTTTATCGCCAATCGACTCTTATATAGCAGTTCTAAATGATTTGTGAAATCCTCTCTCTTTTCTTGACGCAAGCGCTCTACCCTGCGGGAAGCTGCTGGCGCGTCTATGGCGTCTTGGCGGTAAAAAAATTCACAAATCAATTCTAACCGCTACAGCTCAAAATTACAAATTCCAATGGGATCCCGCCCACAAGTGGGGGTGCGCTTTGGCGCCCCCTACTATATTAAAGGAATTCGCGGGGATCTGTGACGCAGCCGGTGAGCGCCGAAGCTGCTGCAGTGTACGGCGAGGCGAGATAAATTTGCGCTTCCTTATTTCCCATCCGCCCTGGGAAATTGCGGTTGGTGGTGGAAACACAAACCTCTGGCTCATTCAGACGCCCAAAAGTATCCTTGGGTCCGCCCAAACAAGCGGCGCAAGAAGGTGCCGCCGGCTCAATGCACCCAGCAGCGAGGAAAATTTCCGACAGAGTTTGCCCCTCGTATTTCTGTGCGAACAAATCTTCGTACACTTTTTGGGTTGCCGGCACCAGATAAGTGGGCACTTTCACCTGACGCCCCTTGAGAATGCGGGCGGCGTTAATAAAGTCAGAAGTTTTGCCGCCGGTGCAAGAACCGATATACACCCGGTTTATCTTGACATCGCGGCATTCTCGTGCTAAGGCGCGATTGTCAGGGGAGTGGGGCTTAGCAACCACCGGCTCTAATGCAGAAACATTGTAGTTCCACGAACTGTAGAACTTGGCGTCCGCATCGGTGTACACCGGCTCAAACGACTTGTCAGTGCGGGCGCGGACATATTCAAAAGTCGTTTCATCCGGGGCGATGGTGCCATTTTTGCCGCCTGCTTCTATAACCATATTGCACAGCGTCATCCGTTCTTCCATCGTCATGCGCCGCACAGCTTCACCGGCAAATTCCATCGTGCGGTAGTTAGCACCGGAAACCGTAATATCCCCGATAATTTGCAAAATCAGGTCTTTCGCCAGCAGGTAAGGAGGCATTTCGCCATCGAGGACAAAGCGCATCGTCGCCGGCACCTTAATCAGCAACTTGCCGGTGCCGAGGATAAAAGCGGCGTCGGTATTGCCGATGCCGGTGGCGAACTCGCCGAACGCACCGGCATTGCAAGTGTGCGAATCGGTGCCAAACAGCACTTCTCCCGGACGGGTGTGACCCTCTTGTGCCAGGGCGATGTGACAGACGCCCTTATAATCCGGGTTAGCCTTAAAGTTAGAGCGGTCTGTGATGTCGTAGAAATATTTGATACCCTGCTCTCGGGCAAAATCGCGCAGAATATCGACATTGCGGTTAGCCCGCTCGTCGGCGGTGAAGATATAGTGGTCGGGAATCAGAACAATCTTCTCCGGGTCCCAGACTTTGGCGTCAGAGCCAAATTCCCGCTTGAACACCCCGATGGTGCCCGGACCGCAGACATCGTGGGTCATCAGAAGATCGACATTCACCCAGATATTCTCACCCGGTTCCACAGCAGACCGACCGGCGGCTCTGGCCAATATTTTTTCGGTGAGGGTCATCCCCATAGCACAACTCCAGCGCAGACGCTCCGCGCATTCCTTAAATGAAACAGCACACTAACTATAGTAGTGGTCGCGTCGAGCCTCTGCTTGCAGCCCGGGACTGCCGGTGAAAATCAGCGCCAAAAAGCCGGTGGCCAGAGAATTGCCGCG
>CAZJNL010000845.1:0-3049 GCA_964546515.1 uncultured Oscillatoria sp. | reverse complement strand
CTCATTTGGAATCTGCTAGATCGCGTCTCCGATAATCGCGTCTCCGATAAATCGCGTCTGGCTCTTTGTAAGAACGGTGCCACCGGACGCGATATCACACTGTTAGGTGATGGCCGGCTGTATAATTAAAATGAAAATTAGTTTTCAGCACACTAACTTGGTTTAGCCTATGGCACTCGAACTGAAAGTCCCCTCGATGGTCTGTGAGGGCTGTGTGGAAACCGTAACCAAAGCCATCAAAACGGTTGACACCGATGCCGGTGTGAATGTGGATTTGGAGACAAAGACGGTTTTCGTGGAATCTCAAGTCTCGGAAGAGTCAATTAAACAGGCGATCGTAGCTACAGGTCACACGATAGGGTAACGGATTCCCCCCACTAAGAGCCAAGCGCTCTTGTGGGGGCAATTCGATTTTGTGCGTCGTCCGAGTCTGCCCAACACAATCGAGCCGACTTGCGCTAGAATAGAAACATCAATCCGATGGGTCTTCATTGGTTATGGTTTCTCAAATTGAATCTCCCACAAAACCAAATCTGTAAGGAGCGGGGGAGAATTTTTCTCGCTCCTTTTTTCTCGCTTTTAACTCACCAGATATTTGACATAAACGCGGTCGCACCGGCGAGTTTCCACGCCCGTCGCAGGCTGGTAGCCGCTGCTTTCGTACAGCAGCACGGCTTCTTTGAGCACGCTGGCGGTTTCAATCCAGATATGGGTGAAGCCACGCGCTGCGATTGCACTCTCCAGCTGTTGCAGCAAAAACCGGCCCAACCCTTGCCCCCTCACCTGCGGAAGCAAGTACATCTTGCGGATTTCCACAGCATTTTCGCCCCGCGAAACGGGATAGTAAGCGCCGGTGCCCACCAGCAATCCCTGCTGTTCTATCACCCAGAATTCGCCGCCGGTGGCTTGATAGAATTTTTCCACCTCCAGCACGTCTCTATCCGCACCGGCAGGCTCCCAGCCCAAGCCATACTCTGCGAGAACAGAGCGAATCACCTCAGCAGCTCGGGCGCGATCGTCCTCCGACCAGGAACGAATTACAAAATCGCGATAATCAGTTTTCATTGGCTGTGTGGCACTTGTCAAGATGATATCATATCCCATCTCATGTGCCGGCACATCAAAATAATGAACCGCCATAGCTAAACATCAAGTTCAGCAACCGGCGCGAGCTGCAGTGGGAGCGATCGAGCAAGATAGTGTCGGGGTTGGCAATCGCTTGCTCAACCCATTCCCGTGAGGTGGGCTGTTTCAGGAATTTGATAGTTGTAAGTGTCGGAGATTCCACGGTAACAAATCGCTGTTAGCTGTTCCTTTTTATATAATCGCACCGGCAGCCACCGGCCAGAGATGGCAGGGGCGGGTTGGCCAGAGATATCTGCCGGGGGCAAATATTATAGCGTTTTTCATATTAGTGATGTACTGAGAAACCCGGTTTCTTTAAGAATACGGGTTTCTTATGCGTACTTCATCCAACTGAAAACCGCTATATCTCTCTCCCCGCCCCTATTCTATCCTAATTGCAGAATTTTTCCACGCAGCGGACAAAGATTTCCACCCCCATGCCGAGGGCAGTTTCGTCAAAATCAAAACGGGGGTGGTGGTGAGGATAGGCTAAATTCATCGACAGGTTTGCCGAACCCAAGAAGAAATAGCAACCCGGCACTTCTTGCAGGAAAAACGACATGTCCTCGCCCCCCATTGTTTGGCATTCCGGCACAATGCCGGCAGGCGTTTCGATCGCAGATGCCGCCACACTGCGCACCAGTTCCGCCATTGCCGGATCATTGATCACCGGCGGATAGAGCGGCTTGTATTTAAGCTCGTAACTCGCCCCCTGGCTGGCGCAAACACCGGCAATAATCTGCTCCAGCCGCTGCGGCAGGAGTTTCCCTAATGCTGGGTTAAAATACCGCACCGTGCCGCCGAGTTCCGCTGTGTCGGCAATCACGTTCACCGCTGTGCCGGCGTGGAATTTCCCCACCGTCACCACTGCCGATTCTAGGGGAGCAACATTGCGGGAAACTATCGTTTGCAAGGCGTTTACCACTTGCGCCGCCACCACAATCGAGTCAACGGTTTGGTGGGGAATTGCCCCGTGCCCGCCTTTCCCTTGAATTGTGCAGTAAAAAGTTTCCGTTGCCGCCATCAGCGCCCCGCTGCGAACGCCTACAGTGCCGACGGTAATTGTGTTCCACAGGTGCAGGCCAATGATAGCGTCTACATTTGGATTTCTCAGCACCCCCGCTTCAATCATCGGCTTCGCGCCGCCGGGACCTTCTTCTGCCGGCTGGAAAATGATTTTCACAGTGCCGGTGAACGAGTGCCGGTGCTGGGAGAGATACCAAGCCGTGCCGAGGGCGATCGCAGTGTGTCCGTCATGCCCGCAGGCGTGCATGATGCCGTTGTGCAGCGATCGATAGGGCACTTCGTTCTCTTCCTGAATTGGCAGAGCGTCCATATCCGCTCGGATGGCCAGCACCCGTCCCGGTTTGCCGCTGTCAATCGTGGCCACAATACCCGTTTTGGCGATGCCGGTTTGGTGTTCGATGCCCCATTCTTGCAACTTTTGCGAGACAAACTCCGCTGTCAATTGCTCTTGAAAACCGAGTTCCGGGCGCTGGTGCAGGTGTCTGCGCCACTCGATTAAGCGCGGTTGCAAGTTTTCAACTGCCGGTCGCAGTTGGCATTGCTTAACGGAAGTTGCAGTGAGGGAGGGAGCGCTCATTGTGTAACTGTTTACAAAATTTACTTTAGTTTATCTAAATTAACATTTTTGTAAGGTTTCCGTCCAGGGCAAAAATACGGAATTATACCAGAGAAGTCAGCAGACGATCGCATTTTCTCGCTTCCGGGCGGTTGTCCGCGAACGAGGGGAAAAAGGGAGCCGGTTCAGGCGCAGAGGGCTAGCAGCAGGGTGCTCCTCGCTTACCTTGCCGGTGCGGTTGGGGTGCATGTCACTTTTGAATCCGGGTTCTTGTAGAGACGCGATATGTGGCGTCTTTACAATTAGCCCGCGTTGGGCGAGAGCAATTCCCGCAGGGTAGGC
>CAZJNL010000844.1:0-3051 GCA_964546515.1 uncultured Oscillatoria sp. | reverse complement strand
TGTGTTCGTGGCGGATAATCAGCACCGGCGCTTCCCGGGAAATGCGCTCAACTTGGCCAGTGAGGAACTCGTCGAGGGTCAAATCGCCGGCGACTAGCACCCGGGTTTGGGAAAATTTATCCAGTAGCTGCAATAGCCGGTCTGTTGAGGCGCGAAGTTGGTCGCAGAACGTAGAATCTAGTGACATAAAGGGTTGTAAGGTTTGCAAGCGTCAATTTTTCCCAATCCCCCAATCCCCCAATCCCGGATCCCCACCCGGAAATTTTACCCTAAGAGTGATGAACCGCCACAGACCTGAGCTTCGCGCTCGGAAGAGAGAGAGGGGGAGAAAAGTTAATTGTGGGCAATTAACCGGACATGATATAACCCTCTGGCACGCCCCGCAATTCTTCCCGAGTCAGGGGCACTTCTGCAGGGTGCTGGCAGATTGCCTTGCTCCAGCTGGCACAGGGAAATTCATCCTCGAAGGAGTGCAACTTTTCTCGCGCTTCTCTCACCGCCAAATGTAGAGACGCGAAATTTCGCGTCTCCACACCAGCAAATGCCTTGACAAAATGCTGCAAAAATGCTGACGCCACAGCATCTGGCACCGGCTCCCGCATGACGATAATTTGGGGAAGGCGCGAGTCAGCCAAGTCACGGGCTAAACCCAAGCCATCACAGGAGTTTTAAATTGCCAATTTAAGTGCCATCTAAGAATTGTTGCAACTGATGAATGAGTCGCGATCTCTCTGAGTCCGTGAAAGTGCGATTGCTTTAATTGAGGGGTTAGGGAATTATCCTATTAAACTAGAATGCTCTACATCCCTGTTCTCGATAATCCTGCCCTACAGTCCAGGTTCGGTAACGGGCGCTCGGTGCAGTTATCCCCCCATCTCCCAGCAAAACTCGGCTTTAATTAGAATAGCAATAAGCGAAATAAAGCCAGTAAATTGTACTCAGGCCGGTGAAATAACGGGAACAGTTTAGCGGCCCACCTGAGAACATCCGCACTCATAAATAGCCCCATCTTAACTGTACCATAACTCTGACACGATAGGTAAGTTCCGATTTAATAACTCTAGCCGGTTGAGTTTGAATAATCGGGTGCGTTCTCCTTGAAAGACGGCAAAAATTGCGAGCGCCTTGCGAGTAGCGTTCGCTTCAATTATCCCCCCGATACCCATCCGGGCGAACAGTTCTGTCATCCAGATAAGCCTCCGAAAAATCCACCATTCGAGCGCGGTAACAATTGCAGCCACTCAGCTGCGCCTTAACCAACTTAGCCCGCTCTAAATTAGCGCGGCTCAAATCCGCATCCCTCAAATCAGCCCCGCACAAATCCGCATCGTATAAGTTCGCTCCCTGGAGATTAGCCCCCGACAAGTCAGCCCCCCGCAAATTGGCGCGGCGCAGATTCGCTCTAGACAGATTAGCTCCCCGCAGGTTAGCATCAGACAAGTCAGCCTGATAAAGCTTAGCGTCACTCAGCTGGGCCCCGCTCAGTTGAGCGCCGCGCAAATTAGCCTTGCTGAGATTGGCGTAGGGCAAATAGATTCCCGTCAGGTTGCTGCCCTTGAGGTCAATTTCTCGCAAATCCGCTTCAAACAGATCCGCCTCCCTCAAATCAATCTCACCAAAGTCCCTTTTCCCACCGGCATACCCATCCAGTAACTCCTTCCCGCTTACCTTTTGCATAGTGACTGTTCGCCAAAAGCAGCTACCCCCACCAGCACCCGCAGGTAGACTGGATGGGAAACCGCATATTGCTCCTTCCTTTTTTTCATCACCTCCCTTAACATTGTTAAGTAACGTAAAGAAAAACCCTGTTTGCTTAATCTTTTTTTAGGTTTTGGGGGGAGCATCCCACCAAAGCAAAGAAGGAAAATTTCTCCTCCCCATCCCCCCGTCCGCACCAGCACGCGCTGGGCAGGCACGGTCGGGCTGCAGACCGGCGGGACTATCATGGCCCTGTAGGGGACAGCATCACCGGCAGCCCTGACAAGATTGCGGTCGGGAATGTCAAGATCAAGGCAAAGCAGAAGTGTCCTAAAACTATCTATCTATGCCAGAACTTCGAGTCTCCATCGCTGAGCACTACCACGAGCGCACCAAATATGACCCGCAGACCCTCGCTGCCAAAAGTCACGGATTGGACTGGGAAAACCAGCCCGTACCCTTCAAAGAGTACAAGATAGGCACATCTTTCGACCTCAAGCCCTATCTCAAAACCGACGTCAGTGACCCAGAGGCCAAGTGGTGGCGGCGGCTGTCCCGGTTGCTGTTTTGCAGCTACGGACTGACTGCCCGGGTGCCAACCATGACCGGCAGCCCCATGTATCTGAGAGCCGCACCCTCAGCCGGTGGGTTGTACCCTGCAGAAGTCTATATCATTTCTCGCGGCACACCCCAACTGCCCGCCGGTCTCTATAACTACCAGCCTCTGACCCATTCCCTAGTTCATTTTTGGGACAGCCACGTTTGGTCAGCCCTGCAAGCAGCCTGTTTCTGGCACCCAGCTCTGGAGAGCACCTTCCTCGCCCTGGCCACCACAGCCATCTTCTACCGCTCAGCTTGGCGCTACCAAGACCGAGCCTACCGGCGAATTTTCCTGGACACCGGCCACCTCCTGGGCAACATGGAACTCGCGAGCCCCCTCACCGACTATCGCCCCCACCTGATTGGCGGATTTAACGATGAAGCGCTCAAAGGGCTGCTCTACCTCGACAGTGACAAAGAAGGTTCGATCACCGTCATTCCCCTAGCCGACCTGCTAGACTTCCAACAAAACCTGCCCCTGTTCCGAACCGCCTTGCCCTCCCCCACCCAAACCCAGTATCCCAAAATCCCAGATGGGGAACTGCTCGCATACTTCCACAAAGCCACCGAGCTCGCCACTGACTCCACCGGCAGCGCAGGCTGGAAACTTGACCCAGACCCAAAAGAAGAGCAGGATAAATACAACTTCCCCTTCTGCACCAAAGTCAGCACCGTCACCCCATCGATTTTCTGGGGAAAAGACCTGCAAGGACTGGAAAGCACCATCCTCCGGCGTCGCTCCACCCGCGCTTA
>CAZJNL010000843.1:0-3061 GCA_964546515.1 uncultured Oscillatoria sp. | reverse complement strand
AGTTTGAGGGTGGCATCCGCAACGGCGACTGTTTGCGACGCATGCAAACGCTCTTGCAGTTGAGGTAAGAGAAGTTCCGGGGTGTCGGCATACAAAAACGCCCCTCGCCCGCAGTCGCTGAGGCTGACTAGAAAGGCTGTGTTGAAATCAGCAGCATTCCCCAATCCTACTGTGCAGATGGTGATGCCGGTGGCTGCTATCGCCCCCGCTTGCTGAACGATCGGCGCGACATTCTCGATAATGTGTCCCCGCTCATTGGTAGGATGTCCGTCTGTAATCAGAATTCCCACCCGCGCTATTCCAGGTTCTGCTAACAAGGCAGATTGAATCCAGTTCAGGGCTGAGTCAGTTCGGGTTACTCCTTCGGCGACTGGGGTGTTGAGAACTGATGCGAGTTCCCCAAGTTGGCTATTTTGAAAATTGTGCGCGAGTGGAGTCACCCAGTCAGCAAATCCTGCTAGAGACAGGCGATCTCCCGGGCGTAACTGCAACCCTAGCGCCTGAGTTGCTGCTTTCGCCCGCTCCCATTTTTCACCCTGCATGGAAGCGCTCGTATCCAGAGCAATTGCCATCGCAGCGGTAAATTTTGGATGCGTTCGCCCGCCGGTGCGATCCGAACCCGTAAAATGTTTTCGGACAGTTGTGATTGGACTTTGGCAGGGCGATCCCAGGCAAGTTGCAGATTGAACATGGCTTTCGATCACTTATCCAGACTGACTTTCTACTACTGATAGTAAACTGTTGTGCCGGCGCTGGCGCGGTTGAGCTGTAAAGCGCTTTGCCGCCAGTGAGTCTAGTTTGCCGGTGCGCGAGCGGGTATCTATTCAATTATATGATACTGTTTGCGAATCCGTAAAGGGCGACACCCCACCTTGGCTCCCGTCGCACGCCTCCTATATCATGTCCCGCCAATCCCCCCTAATTAATGTTTCTATCCCTCTGACTCTTTCTTCTTCCTTCTTGGCGTCCTACCCTTCGGGAAGCAGCTAGCGCGTCTAAGGCGTCTTGGCGGTTCAATATACGCCCAATTCCCAGGAAACACGCTCTATAATGTATATCATAACTTGTGGGGAATCAAACTATGTACCAGTGGTCAGATTTATCGGGCGTTTACGAGGGCAGCGATTTCACTCTTTATGACGAAGAAGCTTGGAAATGCTTCTTCGAGCTGCACTGGGACGATACGGGTAGAGTAACCGGTTCTGGGTATCTGGCGACAGGAGAGGATTTTCTCGGCGAAGGCGAGCCAGATCGGATGGATGTCGTTCTTTTGGGGCAAATGACTAAAAAGGGCGTTCTCTACGGAATCATCGTGGCTCCCAACCGATTTGACAAAGGGGTTTGCTGGTCATTAAATTTAGACTTCGATTTGGAAAAAAGGGAGCTAGAGGGAGAAGTGTTTTATGCGGAAGACGATCTGGGAGAAGCGGAACCCGGAAGCCTATTCCTCAAATATCAGCGCGGCTTTTGACATCCCGTCTGCTGGCATATTTCTCCCCTCTTGTAGAGACGCGATTTATCGCGTCTCCACACAGGTTATCTCCAAAATCGAAAATCCAACATTCTCCTTATCCCTCAACTACAGACAGCACACTGTTCCGCCCGAGGCCAAGGATTAAGCGTTTGCCGGCTAGAAGGTTGAAATCGGGATAGGATTCAAAAATCCAGCGGTTGAGAGGGCTCTCAACCAGGGTTTCCAGCAAGGTTTTAATCCGCCGCCCCCCAACCAGTAAATTATCGCTCTACTGCATGTTAAGGCTGAGAATTTCCAGCACGGAAGTTTGAAACAGCAGCAGCAGCCGGTATTTGTCCCAGGCGGATTCAGCGAGTTGGCGCAGAAACTTCTCGCCAATTTTCCAGACAAACTCCGGACGCAGCAGGTCAAACACCACAATACTGTCACCCAGCCGGTTCAGCAATTCAGCGCGACCGATACGGCTGCTGAAGTGCCAGTGGACTTCTGTGCGAAAATGAGCGTCAACCTGAGCGTAAGTGAAGGAATGAACACCGTGCCGCTGCACTTCGGTCATGATGCCATTCCGAATAATAGCACCTGTCTGCGGATCTGTCAAGTCAGAAGCGCCAATGTTACTGGGGAAGATAATCACGGTTTGGTTGAAATAGGCGGTTTGCCCTTTTCCGTCCGTGAGGCGACCGTCTTCCAGGATTTGCAGGAACTTATCCAGGACTTTGGGGTGAGCTTTTTCGATTTCATCAAACAGGAGAATGCTGTAAGGGCGCTCCAAGATGCGGTTGGTCAGCTGCCCTCCTTCTTCATATCCCACGAAACCGGGTGGAGCGCCGGCTAACTTCTCAGCGGCGTGCTCTTCTTTGTACTCGCTCATATCAAAGCGGGCGAACGCCTGCTCCTCTCCAAAGATGAGGCGGGTGAGGGATTTTGCCAGCTCGGTTTTGCCAACGCCGGTAGGGCCAACGAAAAAGAAAATTCCTTTTGGCTTGCTGTTTCGACCGCTAACATTACTGAGACTGATGCCGACTTTGGCGCTCGTCAGTAAGGTGGTTCCCGCTTCTACAGCGCGAGGTGGCCCGATGACAGATTTGGATAGTTCCTCTCTGGCGTAAGCAATTTTATCGGCGCTGATTTTCTCAAAGGGTTCGTCCCGCTGACCGAATTTGTAGAAGTCTACCAGGCGCAATACGGTTTTGGGTACCAGGGGAATGCGCTCTCGCCAAGATGTGTGGCGGATAGCTTCTAAATCCATTGTTTGAAAGCCGTCGGTTAAGGCAGCAAATTCTTCGGCGGCAAGTTCGAGATCCGAGAGTTGCTGTGGGGAGGAACGCTGGGCATCGATCTGCTCTCCGCCATAAAATCCTTTTGTCCGAAGCGCAGGATAAACTGAAGGCGTTCTTCTTTGTTGGGGCGGGTGACTTGCACTAGGGCGACAAAGGGATTGCCGGTGTAAAACCAAGCAGGCACGCGCCGCAAATCGCTCGCCAAAAGGATGAGGGTGTTGCGATAGCCGGTGAGATTTCCTTCGCGAATTACAGCGCCTTCCAGGGTGGATTTTTTCAGCAATGTCAGCAGGTGGCGCTCATCTAG
>CAZJNL010000842.1:0-3065 GCA_964546515.1 uncultured Oscillatoria sp. | reverse complement strand
GCCACCGTGTGCAAAAAACCTACACTTGTGAGGGGGGAAGGGGGGGATCAATATCTGTACCTCACTCAGTTGGAATCTGCTATAAATGTCCGGTTCCGCCCGTTGGCACAACCGGCACCCTCAACAGGATTTCTCTATAATGCCCTAAAACGGTGTTCCCCACAACCGCACACCTCAGTTTAATTTACCTGCCCTTGACTTCCGCTACCCGCCCTCTCCCCGGCCAATCTATTGTTGTCAACCTGTAATTAAGGGGGCCTCCGTGAACTTCAACCGGCAGCGCTGCCGGTGAAACTGTACGCGCTTTTGGCGCTCCCGGTTGCCCCGGCGGGGTGGGGCGCTGCGGCGGCGATAACGAGGCAACCTCTAGTTATAGTGCAAATCGTCTCAATTTTCAAGGTTTGACCGCTATATCTAAAATCGCTTACAGTGTATATCTGTTCAAAAACAGCGAGAGATCACCGATGGTTCAAGAACTGGAGCGAATACGCCAGACTGGGGACTTTCCAGAAACAGCACCGGCAGCCAACCCGGTATTCTTCAGGACATACAGCCGGCGCACCAGTGCCGGTCGCGAGACGTGGGAGCAGGTGTCCCAGCGCACCGTGCGGGGGCTGGCCAAACTCGGCCAACTCACCCCCGAAGAAGCTGACCTGCTGTACCGGATGCAGCGCCAGCTGAAAGCCCTTTCCTCTGGGCGGTGGCTGTGGGTGGGGGGTAACGAGTGGATCGAGCAACAAGAGAACTTCTCAGGCGCGTACAACTGCTCTTCGACAAACATTACCGACTGGCGAGCCTTTGGGCTGCTGATGGATCTGGCCATGATGGGCTGCGGCACCGGCGCAGTGCTGGAACCCCGCTACACCAGCCAACTCCCAGCCATTCGCAATCGCCTCAACGTAACCGTCGGAGGTGAGATTGGCTCAACCCCTGCCCACTTGCGCCGAGAGCTGACAGAAGTCAAGATAGAGAGCCGCGAAGTGCGGATGTGTGTGGGCGACAGCCGTCAAGGCTGGGTTGGGTGCTATCAAGCCCTGCTGGAACTGTCCACAGATCAGCGGTTTTCTGGAGAGGTTCAGGTTTTCGTTGATCTCAGCGATGTTCGGGCTGCCGGTGAGCCTCTGAAAGGCTTTGGGGGTGTGGCAAATCCGGTGAAATTGCCAGAACTTTACCAGCGCTGTGCGGCTATACTTAATAAAGCAGTTGGCAGGCAGTTGAATTCAGTTGAATGCTGTCTGTTGATTGATGAAGCAGCTGTCTGTATCGTTGCCGGCAATATTCGCAGGTCAGCAGGCATGCGCCAGTTCCATTCTGAGGATACACTGGGGGCAAATGCCAAGAATAATCTCTGGCAGCAGGATGAAAATGGCAACTGGCGGATTGACCCAGAGCGCGACGCGCTTCGCATGGCAAACCACACCAGAATATTTCATTATAAACCCTCAGAGCAAGAGTGCGTCGAGGCGGTGCGAAAGCAGTATTACAGTGGCGAGGGGGCCATCCAGTGGGCCGGCGAAGCCGTGGCAAGAGCTAACTGCGATTTGCTCCCGATATCAGAGCTAAAAAAAGACTTTCTGAAAGCTTACGACCGAGGAGAAGCTAGAGAGTGGTTGCAGGAACGCTATCCGAATATCGCTCCCGATGAGTTAGAACACCGACTCGCTCGTGTGGGATTAAATCCTTGCGGTAGCTTAGATTTTGCCGCCTAACCTGGGGACAGGTTAGACAGTCAGAGGGTGAATTGCTGGAAACCTAAACACATCCGATGTGCGTGGCAATCAGCAGCGAAGCTCCAGATGTAAAGCTGTAAGCTTAAGGGCTGGAGAACGTTCAGAGACTAGACCTGCGGGAAACCAATAACGGTCAGATAGCGCCCTCCACCTAGAACAGGTGAAGATATAGTCCAATCCTGTCAGAAATGGCAGCTATAATGGAAATTATAGGCTCAAACTTCCACTGCAATCTTTCGGAGATCCACCTCAACCAAATTGACCCACACAATTACAAAGAACAGGAGGAGGCTTTCACCGCCGGCGCACTGTCGGTAGCCGTTCTGCTCAACCACAAATTTGTTGAACCCCGCTACCAGTACAGTCGCGAAATAGACCCCATTGTGGGGGTATCGTTCACCGGCTTGTTCGACTTCTTCGTCAATGCTTTCGGCGTGGACTGGCTGCGCTGGTGGGCGCAAGGGCGACCGGCAACCCCACAGGGGCTGGAGTTTAAGCGCCAAGAGCAGGAATACCTGAGCCGGTGGAAAGACATTGTGCATCGCGCCGTGTGGGATTACTGCGACCGGCACGGATTGAAACGCCCGAATCGCTGCACAACGGTGCAGCCATCCGGAACAAAATCCCTGCTCACCGGCGCGTCTCCGGGATGGCACCCGCCAAAAGCGCAACGTTTTATCCGTCGCATTACTTTCCGGAAAAATGACCCGGTAGCGCTGGCTTGCATTGAATACGGTTACAGCGTCATTCCCTCTCAGTCTGACAAAGATGAAAAAGGGAATCTTTTGAATGACGCTTTCGATCCCCGATGTCAAGAATGGCTGGTGGAAATCCCCGTCGCCGTACCCTGGGCTGATTTGCCAGGGGCGGATGACATTGAGATCGGCAAGTTCTCAGCCCTGGCACAAATGGACTTTTACATGCAAGTCCAGAAATTCTATGTGCGGCACAATACTTCGGCGACGATCGAGCTGCGCGAAAACGAAATTGAAGCCTTGGGAGCGCGGATTTATGAAGCTGTGCGAGATGATGAAGGGTATATTTCAGCCGCACTTTTGGCGCGGTTTGACGACCATCAAACATTCCCGCGCTTGCCGTTCGAGCCAGTAAGTAAGGAGCAGTATAACCGGCTTGTGAGGGAGGTTTTTAAGCGGCGGCGGACGGATGATTTTCATGGGGCTTTGAGTCGCTACGACTGCTCCTACGGAGCCGCTACGCTAACAGGTGAATTGCCAGAAGCGGGGCCTGCCGGTTGCGATTCCGACAAGTGCCTGTTGCCCGAACAGGCTCCGAATTCGTAAGCAGCGGAAACAGTAGAAAATCCCCAAGGATATC
>CAZJNL010000841.1:0-3065 GCA_964546515.1 uncultured Oscillatoria sp. | reverse complement strand
CTTTCCTTTTGCCTAGTTGTAGCCACAGTCAATAAGGCGAGCGGTAGCACAGCGGTGATCGCGCTCGCGGAACATGAGTTTCAGTGTTAAACTAACCAGGCGGGTTCCCCCGCTTGTACGTCGTAGGAACCGGACATGAAACTAAAGCTTCATCCGGCGACTCAGTGGCAGGATTCTTGTCACGAATACCAGACCTGTCGGAGCGGGTTTTTATGTCGTGGCAGTGTTTGTGGAGCAATTGCAGGTTGTCGTATCCTGACCCGCCGCCTTTGGCCTTGGGTTTTATGTGGTCAACTTCCTACAGAGCCCCCGGTTTGAACGTTAATCCGCAGTGAGCGCATTTCCCTTTTTGCCGCTTCAGTAGCTTTGCAGCCACTGCGTTGACTTCAGGGTGCTGCCCCATCCTCCTACGACCGTATACGAGGTCGCCGTCATAGGGGCTGGCGTTTCCTTTGACCTTAATGTGTCGCACTATCGGTGTTGCCGCGTGCTCGTGTAGGGGGATTGGGTTTTTGCCTGACTGTCTGGTAGCGAATGTCCAATTGTCTCCCCCGTAGTCCCAAAGGCCGTGCGCTCAAAGCGCAGTTTACCCACAGGAAACTGCCTTATGTTGAAGCCTAGGAAGTTGAATCCGGGCTCTGTGCCACCCTTGCATCTCGTGCAGTGGGTTATGCGGGTCTTGGATTGGCTGAGTTCCCGTCCAATTCCTTTCAACCAGTCGCTCACAATTCCTTGACACTTATGCACTACTTCTAAGCTTTCGTGCCGGATTACGAAATCGTCTGCGTATCGGATTAAGCTGAGGGCGCTTCTGTTGATGGCCTTGCTCCCTTTCAAGGTTTCTGCGTATTATTTGACCCTTTCTTCTAGGCAGAGCGATGTTGGCTAGCAGGGTGGATATTACTCCTCCCTGTGGGGTGCCTTTGGACGTTTCTTGGAACATTCCGGCGTCCCTTACTCCGCTCTTGATCCATGCTATTATCTGGCGGCGCAGGGAAGGGAATGCAGTCACTTTTGCTAATAGGGCTTGGGGGTCAATCCTGTAGAAGCATTTGGCTAGCTCGGCATCTAGCACATATTTGGCTTTGTACCGTATGGCCTTTGAATATTGCTGCGATTGCATCATGGCAAGAGCGCCCCGGTCTGAATCCATCTCTCGGGGTAAGATCTGGCAACACATTCGTGTTCTAGTGCCTGCTTCACTAAGGCTTGTAGTGATCGCTCATAGATTACGGGGATTCCTAATAGCCGCTTTTCGTCTTTTCCGGGTTTTGGAATCCATACCCTTCGAGTGGGTCTGGACTTCCCGGTGAGTCTTAGTTGGCCTACCAGTTCAAGACGTCGCTTTGGGGTCAGCGATTTAACGCCATCCACGACCGCCGTCTTTTTTCCTTGGTTGTCTTGTGACACCCGTCGAACGGCGAGACATTTAGCGCTCCTAGAGTGAAGCAAGATTTTCTGGAGTCTGCGAACAGCTCTGTAATCACCACGCGGGGCTGGCGAGGTAAATTCGTTTCTGCAACTTGTATACGCGACGTGACCGCTTCCTTCGAGTTAACCTGGTTCCACTCTTGCGTCTCGGTTATCCCGTCGGGAGTTGTTAATTCGGCTTGATAGCTTGTCCATTGCTTTCTCACAACTCTACCTTTCCTGCAACCGGGCGTTTGTCTGCTTATGCCGAGGCTTTCCCTCAGTCGAAAGCTTCTGACGCCATCCCTTCCACCCGTGTCCTGAGTTTTTTGGCCCTGATGTTGCGTCTTGGTTAACTCCCCCGGACTCGACCTTCCGAGGAGACATCGGGTGGTTTACTTCGTTCCTGACAATTATTTTGTTTGAGGTTTTAGGGCGGTATCTGTACACCGGGTTTTGGGCATATGCGCAGCAGTCCATATTAGATTGGCTGCCTCCCGTTCCCTTTGCCATTTTGGCGACCGCCTTAAACAGCCTGATTGTGGCTGGTTTGGTTTAACGAGGCGGGAGTTGTGACTCTCACCTTCACGGAAGATGCCGGCGGACTGCAGGCTTGAGCTTCCCTACAGGAGAGGTATTGCAGCCCCATTGAGGGCAAAACGATCGCCGGTGCCAAGGCTTTTGAGTGCCAACTCGCCGTAGAGCGATGGCTTGGCGCTGTTCCCGAGCCGGTTGAGCCAGCCAGTGCCGGTGTCTGCGTGACCGGCGCACCGGCATTAGATTCGATCGCAGAAGAGGCGGTATGGGCTACTACTTTCTGATTGCCACCTGCTCTCGGTGTGGGGTTGTATTCCCGGACATCCCCGAGCGCGTGCCGGTCATCCGAGATGCCGGTGGGGAAAAGCAGCCCCTGTGTCGTGACGGCGTGAGCTATCTCAACAGATTGCGCTCTCAGCGGGGACTCCCCAAGTGGGAAATCCCAGAAGACGCTTACAGCTTTTGTGAGGAATAAAAAATGGACAAGCCTAAGTTAGCCTAGATTCGCGTTATGTGCCCCCACCAGCACGCCAAATCAATGGCTGAAGCAATTGCGACTGTTCTGTGTTCAAGACCTAGTTTTGAACTGGTGGAAATTTCCGAACCTTACCCCTGCCGACCGCCCGAGTCGGAATATAGCCGCGTTTCCGTGACCCTCAAAATAGTATGACCGCCAGCTTTACCCACAACAATAAACCTCTCCGGTGCTTTGTTTCTGCCCGCACGCAGCAACTCGGAAGACCTGTTGCAGCAACTCGAAAAGTTGTGGGGATCCCACTTGGAATTTTTGAACCGGCAGCAGCTTTTAAGTCTAAGGGCACTGCTCTCTGTCCAGGAAGCTGGCGAAGAACTGAGCGGCGACCTGATTAGCGACTCACTACTGCACACATTTCACGGCATGAGCTTCCTCGTAAATCTGGCACGGTTAGATGAGGATATTTTGCTTCTGTTAGACAGCCTGGATTACTGTCTGCCCGCTGTCATGTCGGCAGTTCAAAACGCCCGAGACTCTTGCAGCCTCCACCGCCTTTGCGTTGGGCGTCCATTCCGACTGAATCCGCCCGATCACCTGCCTCAGGCAGGCACCGGCACTCCCCTCTGAGAAAAAACTCTCAGAG
>CAZJNL010000840.1:0-3069 GCA_964546515.1 uncultured Oscillatoria sp. | reverse complement strand
ATTTTAGGATCTTTGGTCTTTCTCTTCGAGCCAACTAGGGACGCCCTGCAGGCATTTAGCAGCTTGCTAGACAGCGTGTTTACAGCAGCTGATGCGGGGGCGCGATTTGTTTTTGGGTCTAATATTGTCCCCCTACCCGACAAAGATCCTGCTGTGAATCTGGGCTATATTTTCGCCTTTCGAGCCTTGCCCACGGTGATTTTCTTCTCCGGACTGATGGCACTGCTCTACAACATTGGCGTCATTCAAGTGATTACCGATGTTTTTGCTAAAATATTTTACAAGGTCATGCGCTTGAGCGGGGCGGAGGCTTTAAGTGGAGCCGCCAATATTTTTGTTGGCATCGAAGCGGCAATCGTTGTCAAGCCTTATTTGCCCAAAATGACCCGCAGCGAGCTGTGCGCGATTTTGAGTTGCTGTTTTGGGACAGCTGCTTCCTCAACCCTGGCGATTTATGTGAGTTTCCTCAAGCGGGTGTTTCCCAACATCTTGGGGCATTTAGTCTCAGCCTCAATTATGGCCATTCCCGCGTGCTTTGTTCTCTCGAAAATTTTGGTGCCCGAGACAGAAGTTCCCCTGACTGCTGGCGGGATTCCCCAAGAAGAAAAAGCCGCCAAAAAACAAAAAGAGTTCAGCGGGGCAGAAATTGGCAGCTCGGCGCTAGGTGAGGACGATCGGGAATTCAAACAGGATACAGTGGCGGGAGAGCCAATCGAGCGGGTAAGCCCCTTGGACGCTGCGATTGTGGGGGCGCTGGATGGGGTGAGAATGGCAGTTTCAATTGCCGCCGTGCTGATTTTAATTTTGGGGCTGGTTTCTTTAGTGAATCAGTTCTTTGGCTGGCTAGCTGGGGTGCCATACCCAATTGGCGATTTTTTTAAGGTGGTTACCTTAGCAAATATTCAAGGTTTCTTATTTTATCCGCTGACGATTTTAACCGGCGTCCCCTTTGACGAATCTTGGACAGCCTCGGTGATTATTGGGCGGAGACTGCTAGAAACTGCCATTCCGCCCTATCAGGCGCTGGCGGAAGCCGCTGGGGCGGGACAGGTGAGCGACCGCACCGTGCTGATCGTCAGCTACGCCCTTTCGGGATTCGCTCACCTCGCCTCCGTGGGGATTTTCGTCGGCGGCACAATTGCCCTGATTCCCTCACGGCGCAAAGATATTTCCGAACTGGGCTGGAAGGCTTTATTTGCCGGCACCCTGGCAACGATAATGATTGCTTGCGTGGCTGGGGTTTTTGACACCGGCAACCCCAGTATTTTAGGCTTGAATAAGGCAGCGGAAACCGAGCTGACAGCGCCGGCACCCAAAGGAGATAGCACAGGCTCGACGCCTGTGCTACAACCGGCAGCCACACCAGCGGCAAGCCCATCGCCGCCACCGGCACCCAAGGGAGATAGCACAGGCTCGACGCCTGTGCTACAACCGGCACCCAGTCGCACCCGTTAAGCCTTTTGGAAGCCTCAAACCAAAAAACCGATGGAACCCGCCGCTGAAATTCAACGCCTGCTCGATGTCATGCCCGCCTCTGGGCGCATGATCACTAAAATCCTCAGCAAACCGCAGCAGGCTGTGATAATTGACAGCCCGTTTCCCATGCCTTGGGTGAGGGAGCGACCGATTTTCATCAAGTTTGACCTGTGGCGGCAATTGCACAAGCCGCAGCGGGATTTGCTGCTGTTGCGCACCGTCAGCTGGCTGACCGGCATCCGCTGGTTCAAGCCCGATTTGTACCAAGGAGTGGTGCTGTCTGGGCTTTTAGGGGCGGTGGTGGAACTGGCGCAGGGGGATGCCGTGGGGGTGACGGTTGCGGCTGGGTTGAGTGCGTTTGCCGGTGTGCAAATATTGCGAGCTAACCGCAGTTCCCAAACCGAACTGGAGGCGGATGAAGCGGCAATCCGGGTGGCGCTGCGGCGCGGCTATTCCGAATCCGAAGCCGCAGGGCACCTGCTGGCAGCAATTGAATCCGTGGCGCGGATTGAAGGGCGTACCAGCTTGAATTTTACTGAGCTGATTCGCTCGCAAAATTTAAGAGCGATTGCCGGCATTTCGCCGGTGGGTGTGCCCAACAGTATGAAGCGGGAGTAGGAGCGGGGTGCGTTGCGCAAGCAACGCTACTACTTAACTGAGCGCCAAGATTTCTCGGCTCGCCCCACACCGCTCCAGTGCGTTGCGCAAGCAACGCTACGGCTTAACTGAGCGCCTTGGGCATAAGTCAGGTCAGTTTTATAGGGTTTTCGGGTGATGACGGGTGTGGGCCAACTGTTCCGTATAATATTGGCGCTTGTTGCCACCTGTCCCTTGTCTTTTCTTTACTTTATAAATCAGCTCTGAGGCGGAATCAAGGAGGCTATGTCAGGGGCGATACCGGCGGCTACCAAATTTTATTGAACTCTCGCGGCGCTGGCTGCAGAAGCGCGACAGAACCGTGCCCTTTTGCCAGCATCTCAATGACTGACGTGCTGTCAAACCGAATCCCACCCGGATTGATGCGCGATCGCATTGTTTTGATTTGCCCAATAGCACCCAACCTCAAAGACCTTTTCTAAACCCCCTACAGCAGCACACTTTTCCGGACTCCATCCCAAACACTAGGCGTCTTCATTCACGCCAATTTAACCAGCCAGATATTGAGTTTATCAATAGAGGGGCGGCCTCTGCTGCGAGTTTTGCCAAATCATCTAAACTGGCTGTGGATTGTAGCTGGGTCAGTCCCCGGCCCCGCAGTTAATTGGATGCTGCTGCGGGTACATAATTTAGGATAAAACGCCTTTTTTGCATGGACAGTATTGAGCGAGTTACTAACAGTAATCACTCTCACCGGCATCACCTATCTGTCCTTTTTGTGGGGTTGGGTCATTCCCGTGGTGTCCCCGCAGGTGGCATGCGCCTCGGCTATTGCCCAAACCCGTCCCCGCCGCTGAGTGATTTGAGAAGTTGCAGAAATATTGGCAAATGGAATGGATTTATGAAGCCGAAGAAGGAGGAGGAAGAAAGAAGAAAGAAGAAAGAAAGAAAGAAGAAAGAAAGAAGAAAGAAAGAAGAAAGAAAGAAGAAAGAAAG
>CAZJNL010000839.1:0-3070 GCA_964546515.1 uncultured Oscillatoria sp. | reverse complement strand
GAGGAAATTTTTTTTGTTCACGGGGGGGAAAGGGGGGATCTGGATGCTTAGACTTATAAGTAGCAACTTGGGTTATAATACTAGGTAGACCAACTTGGTATGAAAGCGTAGAAACCCGGTTTCTTTGAGAAACCGGGTTTCTGGCCCCCACAGTTTTCACAAATAATTTAGAACCGCTATATCTGCGTACCCTGCGGGAAGCCCTCCGGGCTACATCTGCGGTAAAAATCAACATGCAGTAACGTCGATAACAAAGAGAAATAACCGCTGGCAGCTACCGGCGCTCGCAGAATTTGCGGTCGCGGTCAGCCTCCGGTTCTTGCCAAGAATAAGCAAAATGGCTCACCCCATTAATTTGCGGGAAAGCTCGGCGGATTGCCTCCATTTGGGCTTCCAGGGGCGGACGATTCTTGAGCGAGCCTCCCCAAGTGCCGGCGAGAGCGGGTATGACCTGGGTGCCGGGTGGTGCCATACTCAAAACCCGCTGGATCTCTTCAAGAATGCAGCGGCTGTTATTGTTCCCGCAATTGGCATAGGCCATCGGATGCCACTCCATCGAGCTGGGGAAGCGATCCCAAGGCTGCAAGCGGGAATCAAACCCTCCGTGACCGACAGATTTGTTACCGCCTGGAAAAAATACCGCTCCTGCGGGAATTCCTTGCCGCTGCACCGGCGCAGCCGCCAGGTTAACAAAATCTATAATGCCCTGCACAACATGGGCGACGCTGAAATACCAAAGGTCTGCTTGCAGCTGTGACACCGAGCTGACAGTTTTGCTAGCATCGACGCGGCGACCTTGCCAAAGAGGCTGCGCTTCTGTGGGGTAGAGTTTGTTGACCGCTTCCACATCCCTCGCAGAGATGAATCCCTGAGAGAGGTATCGCCGGATCAGCTCTCGCCCCTTTTGGTTGCCGGCGCGTTGCAAGAGGCTTTGCTGGGTGGCGGCACTGTAAAGCCACAGGTCGTGAACCTTGCTGACCACGGACTCTGACCCTGTGCCGCGCGGGTAGCGAACGTAGTCGAATAACACCCCGTCCGGGCGGCGCTGCAGCGCCGCATTCACCACCCAAAGGTAGTCTTGTCGAGCTTGCGGGTGGTAGGGATCGATGAAGACTTTACTCACGTCCCCCTCTGCAGCCTTGATGTCTGTCTCGGCGTCGTTATTCTTGAGATCCGAAAAACTGGTCTGGCCATTGGCCTTGCGAGCTATCACTTGTTGCCGGTCTGGGCGCTGGCCGTAGGTATAGCCAAAATTCATGGTAAACAGCCATGCGTAGACCTTCAGACCCCGCTCTCGCCCCTTTTGAATAGCTTGGGCGAGCAGATCGGCGTTTTCTGCCCCTGGGACGCGCACAGCAGATGGCCAAACGCTGCGGTTTTCCGCCTCCGGCAGCAGAACTTGCCCGTCGTAAAAATATTCAACGTAGACGTGGTTGTACCCTCGGGCAACAATCCGGTCGAGGACTCCTTCGAGAACCCCCGGCTGGACATCGCAAGGATAGAGGCGCAGCCAAATGGCCTGGGTTTGGGGCCAGGTTCGGCGGCGGCACTCCTGCAGTAGCTCTGCCCGTTTAGCCACAAGGGAGCTGTAGCGCTTTTGGTCTTCCCCGTTTCCTTTAAAAGCAGCTTGCCGCAAGTTGTCTATTTCAGTAACTTCCTCTAGGGAGGACTGGCAGTAAGCCGTTTCTTGGGATCGGGCTGGCAGGCTGCCGGTGTGCAAACTGACGAGCGCTGTACTGAGCGCTGCGATTACAGGGCGATACCAGCCCCGCCAAAATCTTGAAACTGCAAGATGTTGGGAAAATCTCATTTTCAATTCCGTTTCCAGGATTCAGCTGACAAAAATATTTCTTCCCCAACGCACCTCTGAATTTACTGTAGCTGGGCGTTTGAGCTACCGCCGTAGCGGTAGCGGGGCAGCGTCAGCAGCATCGCAGAATTTGCGTGCAACGGTTGCGGCTGCGTGACGAGGGCATGGCGGGTTTGTCTGGGGGGGGTTAAGCGCCTCGCTTTACGGCTGCCTCTACTTGCTGGAACTCCGTCTCAAGCCGGTCTTTCAACTTTTTAGGCAGGGGTCGGTTGGGGTAGGCATTGTAATGGGCGGCTAGGGAGTTCAAAGCGGTGCGCATGGTGGTGAAGGAGGTCAGCTTGGTATACTGACCCCGGTTGTAGCGAGCGGCAAAGTCATTTATCTTTTGACGGGCGTCCGCCTGCACCGCTGCTTTCTCGGCAGAGTCGTCTGGCATCTCAATGGCCGCTTTCAGGCTGCTGACCACGGCTAGTGTGTCGGAGCGATAGTCGCCGGTTAAATTGGACTTATCGCCTGTACAGCCTGCCAAGCCAATCGCGACGACTAAAACCAGGGCCAGCAGACGTGACAAATAGTGCTTCATGAGCTTTCAGGAGAAAGGGGACTGATATCTAAAATCAAAATTAAGATTAATCCTATCTTGGATTGCAGCCACAGGAGCGCAGGGCACAGGAGCGCGAAATGAATTATGTCACAGGTATAAATCCTTTATCCTAGCGCCTGCGTCTGGAAACAAACTGGCAAGATTTTCCCCAGGGGCTGGTTTATAGCTATCCGCCGCATCCTGCAAGATTACCGATACCCGATACTGCGGCGATTCGGTGCATGGCGGCGTGACGAGCGCATCGCCGACTCTCTCTGGTAGGGACAGCCCTGTTGAGGGCCGCACCTCATCCCAAGTTGAGATAGATAGTATCTTTTCCACATCCCTATTCCAGTCGGCCAAAGACAGGCAAGGGCAGCACCGACATGGGGAATAAGGGGGCGACCACGCCGGCAAATTTTATAATATCCGGAAGAAAGCATATATACAAAACGGGTTTGAAGGCGCTTTTTATGAAAACCATTTAATCGTAAAATAGCTTAGCGAGATTTTAGTCCCCCACTTCCGCTGCCCACTCCATGACCAGTGGCCAACCCCAACCGGGTTTCCTTCCCAGGCTGCAACTGGCTTGTTGTAGAGACAAGGGCATGTCGCGTCTCTACTCGGCAGCGCCTTTATCTTAAAATATTAAGATTTATTAAAACACTGGAAAATGG
>CAZJNL010000838.1:0-3078 GCA_964546515.1 uncultured Oscillatoria sp. | reverse complement strand
AGTGTAGCCTGCTTGACCAGAAGACCGCTTGCGGGAATCAATTGTGCCACCTCCCACCGGCAGATCCTGCCAGTCGCCGCGCCGGCGCGGCCAGGGCCCGGAGGTGCGAAATCACTACCGGCGCTGGCAGTTTTAGTTCCGCACCACTAACCACTAACCACTAATCACTATTTATGAAAGCATTTGTAGCAGGGGCTACCGGCGAGACGGGTCGCCGCATTGTCCGAGAGCTAGTCAAACGCGAGATTCCCGTCCGCGCTTTGGTTCGCAACTTGGAAACAGGCATTGAAATTCTGCCAAAGGAGGCGGAGTTAGTCACCGGCGATGTCTTGAACAAGGAAAGCCTCAGCGCTGCTATCGGCGACAGCACGGTGCTCCTGTGCGCCACCGGCGCTCGGCCCAGCTTTGACCCCACCGGCCCTTACCAGGTGGACTTCGAGGGCACTAAAAATCTGGTGGATGTGGCCAAAGCTAAGGGGGGGGAGCATTTTGTCCTGGTGTCTTCTCTGTGCGTCTCCCAGCTGTTCCACCCGCTCAACCTGTTTTGGCTGATTTTAGTCTGGAAGAAACAAGCTGAGGAGTACCTCCAGAAAAGCGGGCTGACTTATACGATTGTCCGCCCCGGCGGTCTGCTCAATGAGGACACTGAGTTGCCGGTGGTGATGTCCAGTGCTGACACCCTGTTTGATGGCCGAATTCCCCGCACCAAGGTGGCCCTCTTGTCCGTGGAGGCTCTGTCTCAACCGGCAGCTCGCAATAAAATAGTAGAAGTCATCACTCAGGCAGATGCTCCTGAGAAGACTTTTGAGCAGCTGTGTGCCGGTGTGGCGTGAATCGCTATTTCCGGCTGTACAGTTTTATCTTCGCCTCCGGATAAATGCCCTATAATATTAGGGCATTTATCCGCATGTGCGGGCTATTATTTGAATAAGGAATCAACCGGATGTGAGGAGACGGTGCCGGCGGGGAGCCATTCAGCTGTGAGAGCGGTCGAAGTTAGTGCGCTGATTGCACGGGTGGTGTGATTTGAGATACAGATATAAAGAAAATACACTGAACAGTTTCCTGGCCGGCTGCGCCTGTGCTGCCGGCGTGATGTTCCTGCTGTGGTACGGGCATGAAGGGAGCGGGCCTGGAAGGCGATTAGGGCCATCGGGCGAACAGCTGCCGCCGCTGGTGATGCGGGGGGGCGATCCCTACGTTCGGGCGCTGATGCGAACTATCTCTGCAGCTGAGTCGAATGTTTCTCAGCCCTATTCTGTTGTGTATGGCGGTGAGTATGTGCGGGATTTGAGCCACCATCCTGACCGCTGCGTCAGGATTGTCACCGGCCCGAATACGGGCAATTGCACCACAGCTGCCGGTCGGTATCAGATGCTGACGACGACGTGGGCAGAGAAGGCCAGAAGCTATCACCCACATCCCGGGGGGTTTTGGTTTTGGAAGTCGTACAGCTTTGAGCCTGAGTTTCAGGATGCTGTAGTGTACGGTTGGCTGAGCGATTCTTACGCTTGGGGCGCGGACATCCCACGGCTGCTGCGCGAAGGAAAATTAGATGAGGTGTTGCGGCTGCTGTCAGGGACTTGGACGAGTCTGGGGTACGGGATAGAAAACAATTCCATGACGGGGAATTTACCGGAAATCTATCAAAAGATGTTGCGCGAGGAACTGAGATCGGCTCGGTGAATGGCCGGTTTGTGGGGATTGGGCACAGGGCGTTGGGCATTGGGCATTGAGAATGGATACCGCGCCCCTACTGTGCAATAACGATGTCACCGGACTTGATATCAGTAGGGGCGGGTTTACTAACATCCTTGACTGACCACAGACATCTCGGGTGAACCCGCCCCTACTTGAATGGGACGCTCCCGAAACAGTGGGCTGTATTTAATAGATTAACCGCAACGTGAGTGTGGCGCGGTTGCGGTAGGCAGCGCTGCTTCCTGTGACTGGCGAGTTCAAAAAAATGAAAAATCTCAGCGAGCAGGTCAAATAGTGTTAAACCTTTAGTTTGATTTTTCTTAAGGGCAGGCAGTAAGCAGCGAGATGGCAGGGGGGTATTCACAGGGGGCTTTTTCAAGGGCCGGTTGGGGCGGTCAGTCTGTTTACTTATAGCCTGCCCCGATTGAGCCGGTGAATTGCTCTGGTGGTTCTACTGCTTTTCTGAGCGAATCCCCCAGGGCACCGCCTTGACTCGGTAAAAACTACTCCGCAGCTTCGTATTTCTTAATCGCCGGCGACGGCGCTGTTGCAGCGTCAATGGTTGCGCCGGTGGTACGTCACGGGTGCGATTTTGGCCCGCGCCCTTGAAGGGCTGCCCCGTGCGTGAAGTTCTGGAAAAGCCGGTGAAACAAATCTGGGCGTCTACTCCAGCGAACGGTCGCTTAGCAATATCCAAGGGAGACGAGCAAGCGGTGACATTCGGTATCTTGAATTTTGCCAGCTTCGCAGAGTTCGAGGAGGGCGTCTGCCAGGACATACAGGGCGATGGCGCGGTCGATGTACTGTTTAGCGCCGACAACAGCAGACTCAAGAGTTTTGTAAGCCTGCCAGTCTGTGGCAACTGTGTGTCTTCTTGGCGGCAGGCACTTGACCGCCCATCCCCCGTCGAGTTGCATTCCTAAGATTAGCCAGTCTTGATAAGAGACGCTCCAAGTTTTCATTTTTTTCCCCATCTGCCTTATCGGGGTGTTCTGAGATTTTTGACTGCATCAGCATTTTCAGTATGGCGCAATTTTCTTTAAGAGACAGTGATCGAAAGCTTGGAGGGAGAGTGATAATTCTCTACCAACTTTGTGATCGGAGGCTGTGAGGTAATGTGATCTCGATCCTTCTTTGTGAGTGATGCCGATCGCAAGCGGATATCGGACAAGGATGGGTTCGCCCTTCTGCCAGCCTGGGGCGGGGATTGAGCGCCTCTACAGGGGTCAGCGCGGGGACGCCCCTGCGGCCACCTCGTTTTTGCACAAATGGTATGCGCAGGCATTAGGAATCTAAAATCGCCAAATCTGAAATCGCCTGTGAGAGGTCATTTATAAAGAAAATCTAGATCCCCCCAACGGGCAGTCTCCGTGTCGG
>CAZJNL010000837.1:0-3078 GCA_964546515.1 uncultured Oscillatoria sp. | reverse complement strand
CAGGAAAGCGGCAAAAACCACCCGTCGCTCCCAAGCCCACAGCCTGAGATCGGGTGAGAAACAGGGTTTCTTTTGGGGGGTCTCTCTCTTTTCTTTCCTTGGCGATCTTGGCGTCTTGGCGGTTTATTTAAAGAATAATGTATAAACACACGAGAGCGGGGGGAGACGCGATTCAGCGTTCTACAATAAAATCGTTCCTACAGGCGGAAATTGGAAGCGGATCCTCCTTATTCGCGTTCTCTGGCGGAGCCTGGGATATTGTAGAGACGCGACATGTCGCGTCTCTACATCCATTACTAATTTTTCTGTTTGATTGGAATCACAATGGCGAATTCCGCGCCTTCACCGGGTGCGGAAACGCAGGTCAGCTGTCCGCCGTGAGAGTCTACCACAATTTGGTAGCTAATAGACAGCCCCAAGCCGGTGCCAGAACCCACCGGCTTCGTAGTAAAGAAGGGGTCAAATATCTTCTTGAGCACGCTCTCGGTCATGCCCGGGCCATTGTCAGCAATCCGAACTCTCACAAAGTCGGAGTCTGTCACCGAGGTGCGAATAGTAATCGCCGGCTTTTTGCCAGACTCTGCGACATTACTTCTCGCCTTTTCCAAGGCATCGATGGCATTGCTGAGGATATTCATAAAAACCTGATTCAGCTGGCTGGCGTAGCAGGTAACCCGTGGCAGCTTAGCGTACTCTTTAATCAGCTCAATCTCAGAAAGATTGCCCTGTTTCCTGAGGCGAGTCTGCAAAATGAGCAGAGTTGATTCGATGCCCTCATGGATATCCACCGGCTTCATATCCGCTTCGTCCAGGCGGGAGAAGTTGCGCAGGGAGAGGACAATATTGCGGATGCGCTCAGCCCCCACTGTCATCGAATCCAGGAGTTTTTGCAAGTCTTCAACCAGGAATTCCAGGTCAATGTCCTCTATTTTATCTTGAATCGAGGGCGCAGGCTGGGGATAGTGCTGCTGGTAGAGATCGATCAGGTCGAGCAGTTCTTGGACATATTCACCGGCAGGCGTGAGATTGCCATAGATAAAACTGACCGGGTTGTTGATTTCGTGGGCCATACCGGCCACCATCTGCCCCAGGCTGGACATTTTTTCCGTCTGGATCAGCTGGGCTTGGGTGCGTTTCAGTTCTTGAAGCGTTTGAGAGAGGCGCTCATTTTTTTCCTTTAATTCCTGCGTGCGCTGCTGGACTTTTTGTTCCAGTGAAGCGTAGAGCAGGGCGTTTTCCAGAGAGACTGCCGCCTGGGAAGAGAGGAGTCTCAAGATTTCCAGCCGGTCGGGAGTGAAGGCACCGGCAGCTAAATTGTTCTCCAAATAAAGGATGGCGATCAGTTTCCCCTGATTGACGATCGGGGTGCACAAGACCGACTTCAGCTGTCGGCTGGCAATATAGGGATCGGCGGTAAATAGCCCCTGATTGGCTGCATCGCTTAAAACCACATCCTGGCGAGTTCGCTCTACATAATTAATCACCGTCAACGACAAATCTTGAGAGGCGATGAATCGCGCATTTACTTCAGCTTGGTTAGATTGCCGCACAAGCACTTCTTCTTGAGCAACTGACGCCTCAGCTGAAATCAGTAGCTTTCCGTCTGCTGGGAAAATGAGCAAGCCTTTTTGAGCACCGGCATTCTCGATGAGGATCTTCATCAACTTGGCCAGTAACTTATCCAAAACGATTTCTCCGGAAATAGCTTGGGAGGCTTTGATCGCCGAAGCTAAATCTAGCGCCCCCGAACCGCTGCCAGTAGTCGTGTGCATAGCCGTTGTTCGGGTGTCGGCAATGCGAGTGCCGGCTGCAGTTTTGACCAGCAACTGCGGATATTTTTCGTCCAAATCCTCCAGCTTCCGGGTGGCACCCCAGCGCTGGTAGCCATAGTAAGCCTCGCGCATGTGGAGTTCGGCATACTTCTGCTTGCCTTTCCTCAACCATAACTTGCCGGCGAGTTCATTGGCCAAGGCTTCATTGTGGGTGAACTCATTCTCTCTGGCTGATTCAATGGCTTGATTGTACAAGTCTATTGCCTCTGAGTCCTTCCCGGAGAGGCGGGTCATTTCCGCTTCTACCAAAAGGTACTTGTGGGCGAAATTCTCTGGGCAGTTCTCCGCCCAGGTTTTCATCTGCTTTTGATTGGCCTCTACCTTCTCCCAGTATTGCTTGCGCTCGGATTCCGCAGCTTGTGGCCAGACAGCAAGCCAGAGAAGTGAGGAGTAAAAATTGTATTCCGTCACTAATATTGTGCCCGTAATAAAGCCCAGCTGTTCTTCTGCTGTTTGAGCGCATTTTAGGGCTTCAGCTAGCTCCCCGTACAGGTAGAGAACCTGGAATTTCCGAAGCTGGTAAATGCAGGCAGAATAAAGGTTTTGATGTTCCTGACAGCTGGCCAGGTACTCGGCTTCGCTGACTTCACCGGCAGAAAAGTCCAATTTTCCGCTCGTTTGAGCGCTCAAATTCCAGAGCGCCATTTGAAATCCCAGCAGGGTGTCAGTTACCAGCTGGTTTTTCGTCTTATGGCTGAACTGCAAATACTGGGTAACGTCTTCCTGGAGTTTGCCCAGATTTTGCCCCCGGAAAAATGAATTAATGGCTTGGTAGTTCAGGGCGTATCCAGCAAACAGCAAATCCCCGGAGTCCAGAGCAGCTTGATACGCTTCCTTGCTGAGAGGTTCAATTTCTTTTACATGCTTGAACCAGTAAGTCAAAGCATTGCCCAGAACCGAAAGCGATTTACATTTCAGTTCCACGTTGCCCCACTTCTCACTCAGTTTTGCAGCGAGCAGGCCCAACTCGTAGGCGGATTTATAATCGCCAAAAAGAGCGGACAGCATCAGGCCATAGTTAGCGTAGCAACTGGCTGATTCCGGTGCCGACCCATATTTGAGAGAAAGATTCACTCCTTTTAGGAGAGCCACCGTCCACAGCTGTGGGTTGTTAAGGTAAGCCGATGGCAGCAATTTAGTTAACAAGTGTAGCGCAATTTTTTTCGCCGGTAGGTTGACTTCCGGCTCATCTATCAGGGAGGCAATTTCTTTTTCTCCCAAATTGACTTTCGCTTCTGCGAGTTCC
>CAZJNL010000836.1:0-3082 GCA_964546515.1 uncultured Oscillatoria sp. | reverse complement strand
ATCCCCAACAAAGACCTCATCCTGCGTTATCAAGTCGCCGGCGACACCACCCGCGCCACCGTCCTCACCCAAGCAGACAGTCGGGGCGGGCATTTCGCCGTCTATCTCATCCCCGCAGTCGAGTACAAAACCAGCGAAATTGTCCCCAAAGATGTCGTCTTCCTGATGGACACCTCTGGCTCCCAAGCCGGCGACCCGCTCGTTAAATCCAAGGAACTGATGCGCCGGTTCATTAACGGGCTGAATCCCAACGACACTTTTACGATTATTGACTTTGCCAATACCGCCGAGGGGCTCTCACCGGCACCCCTGCCCAACACGCCTGCTTCCCGCCAGAAAGCAATGGCGTACATCAACAACCTGGAAGCCAAAGGCGGCACCGAATTGCTCAACGGCATGCGGGCGGTGCTGAATTTCCCCCCCGCCAAGGAAGGGCGACTGCGCAGTGCGGTGCTGATCACCGACGGTTACATCGGCAATGAAAATGAGGTGATTGCCGAAGTGCAGCGCGGGTTGAAGCCGGGAAACCGGCTGTACTGTTTCGGTGTGGGCAGTTCGGTTAACAGATTTTTGCTGAACCAGCTTGCGGAAGTCGGGCGGGGCACTGCGCAAGTTATCCGCCAAAATGAACCAACGCAGGAAGTGACCGAGAGGTTTTTCCGCCAGATTAATAATCCTGTGCTGGCAGACGTGCGAATCAGTTGGGAGGGTGCCGGTGGCAAGCCAGATATCTACCCGGGGGCAGCCCCGGATTTGTTTGCCAGCCAGCCCCTGGTGCTGTTTGGGCGCAAGCAAGACCGCACCGGCGGGCAGCTGAAAATCACTGGTGTCGCTGCCGGTGGCAAGCGCTATGAAAAGACGCTCAAGGTCGATTTCAGCGGTGCCGGCAACCCTGCGATCGCCAGTCTCTGGGGCCGGTGGCGGATTGAAGATTTGATGAATCAAATGTTTGGCAATGAAACTAAATCCGGCGTGGAAGCGTTTACGGATACGGCTCTCAGTTATCGGCTGCTGTCTCAATACACCGCCTTTGTTGCAGTCAGTGAGGAAGTGCGCGTCAGTCCGGACGGCACGCGCCAGCGGGTGCAGGTGCCGGTGGAGTTGCCGGAGGGCGTCAGCTACGAGGGAATTTTTGGGCCTGCTTCTGAGGAGGCTGGGTCCCGTGGCGCAGCCGCACGGATGGCTCCCGCCTCAAGCCCGGTGCGTCTTCCGAGCGCCCAACCGCCAGCAGGTGTCAGTTACAGCAGCCCCGCACCGCAGCCCAGCAAGCCGGCAGAACTAAAGCCAGCCCAGACCGAGGCCCAAGCTGCCGGTCGGATTGAAATTATCAGTGCGGATGGGTTGGAGGGCAGTGCGGTTGCCGATTTAACCCAGTACCTGCAAAACGTGAATCTCCCTCAAGGAGTGAGCGGCGAAATCGTGCTGGAATTTCCAGTGCGCAATGGGCGAGTCGGGCGAATTGTGCTTGACGACAAAGCCTCGACGCTGCAAGATACAGCGGTGCTCGATCCAATTAAGCGGGCCCTGAGTCGCTGGGGAGCGCCCAACTCCGTCACCGGCACCATTCGCCTCAAACTGCGCATCCGCCCGTAGACTGAGGGCTGTGGGGTGCGCTATTAACGCACCCTACTTACCCTTGGGGATTTACAAAAAGGGGTTTCTCCCCTGTTGCGCGTTCAAAATACTTCTGATACCGTCGTTCTTGCGGGAAAGAAAATTTGAGCTATTTTCAGAATCCTGTTCAGGAGTATCCTCGCCCTCGGGGCCGCAGAAGCGCTGGCGGTGGATTTAAAAATGAAGACAGCAGGAACTATCAAAATTCATATCGGGTGGATGATCCTCACTAACCAGACCGGCACCAACTCGACCCAAATGAGTTTCTGCGATAAGTGCAAGATTGAGGTGAAAGGTGCTGGCACGATTCAGGCGCAGGGCAATGATGCGGTCGCCATTCAGGACGGTAAGCTGATCGTACAAAAATAAAAAATACCGATGCAGCCTTGCTAGCAAGCTTCACATCAACTTTGAACGTTTACGGTTTGGATAAAATCCGGTTAATTGCCTTTCGTGAGACAGCCCGCCCGGAATTCCTTTATCTCCCCTCTCCCCAAGCGCCCCTCGCTGAGCCTCATTTATCCTTACATCCGTTACACCGGCACCCCAACCCGCTGCGGGCCCACTTCCCGACCGGCCAGCGGTAAAAAATTTGTAACAGAATCATGCGCTCACACTCCCGCTAAGGGCATCCTGTTGTAAAATTTTTATTAAAGACAGATATTAAATTTTTATTTAAAAGGCGGTAAGTGCTGGGTTGAGTGCAGACAAAACGGCAGGAAAGTGCTAGGGGGCTGGATGTGAGCCGGTTCGAGAGAGATAAATTGCCAAGGTAGGGGAGTAAACACAAAATGGAAGTTCGGGAGCTACTGAAGCGTTACGAGTTAGGAGAGAGGAACTTTGCTGGGGCTGACCTCAGTGCAGCGGATCTCAGAGGAGCGAATTTGGTGGGGGTTAACCTGACCGGCGCTATGCTGCGGGGAGTTAATCTCAGCAGAGCGGTTCTCACCAAAGCAGACCTGAGTGGCGCTTGCTTGAATTGGGCCAACCTGAGTTTTGTCAAAATGGGCGACGGTAAACTGATTGAGGCTGACCTCACAAAAGCGGTTCTCAGCGGTGCGTTTATGGTCAAAGCAAAACTGCCCAGGGCAAAACTGAGCGGTGCGAATATCTGCGCCACCAACCTGCGAGGGGCGAACCTGTGGAGTGCCAATCTCTGCGGGGCTAACCTGCAAGCCGTCAACCTGCGGAGCGCTAAACTCACCGGTGCCAACCTCAGCTGGGCTAACCTGTGCGGCGCTAGACTGAGCGGCGCTATGCTCTACGGATCTTGCTTGATGGGTGTTAATCTCGAAGGGGCATTCTTGAATGGAGTTGACCTCAACGGATGCGATCTCAACGGCATCAACCTCAGCGAAGCCAAACTGAGCAGCACTAATCTGGAAGGAGCGAACCTGATCGCAGCCAATCTCAGTGGGGCTCAGCTGCGCTGGGCCAGTCTGATAGGGGCGGACTTGACCGGCGCTAA
>CAZJNL010000835.1:0-3084 GCA_964546515.1 uncultured Oscillatoria sp. | reverse complement strand
ATGGGACTGATTTTAAGTATAAACGTTCGGGCGTTGCCGGCAGAGCGAATTCAAAACCCCTCTCCCGCTAGCCCCGTCTCTCACCTCCCCTTTTTAAGGGAGGGCAGGGGGGAGAGCGAGATGGCATTGGGCGCAAAAGCTCTCTCGCAAAATCCCACCGGCACCCAGCTAATACAGCAAGGCACCTCCCTCTACGAAGCCGGAAAATTCCAGGAAGCCGCAACAGTTTGGCAGCAGGCTGCCTCAGCCTTTAAAGACCAGGGGGATACTTTAAACCAAGCGATGGCATTAAGCAATCTCTCCCTAACCTACCAGCAGGTAGGAGAGTGGGAGCAAGCTGCGCACAGTATGGAAGAAAGTCTGAAGCTGCTGCCGGCAAGTCAGGGCGCTTCTGCCGAGGAATTGAGAGTCATCGCCCAAACCCGCGACATCGAAGGGAATCTGCAATTGGCAGTCGGACAGGCAGAAAAAGCTTTGGCAACCTGGCAGCAAACTGCCAGCATCTATGATAAACTAGGTTGGGAGGAGGGGAAAAATCAGAGCTGGCTCAACCAAGCCCGCGCTTTGGAAGATTTAGGGCTTTATCCGAGAGCCGGTGAGACATTACTGCAACTCTTTGGGCGGGAAGCTCAGCAGTGTGTCAGCGTCACCAAGTTGAGCCAACTCTCAGCAGCTCAAGGCGAGTGCTTGCTCAAGCAATTATCAGATTCCCCCTCTCCCATCAAAGCTGTTGCATTGCGCAGCTTTGGTGATATTCTCCGACAGTTGGGAAATTTAGACCTGTCCAAGACAGTGCTGAATCTGAGTTTATCGTGGGCTGAGACTCCCCAAGATAAAATTGCTGTCAAGTTGAGTTTGGGCAACACTGAAAGAGCACTAGCCGGCAGAGAGCGAGACAGGCTGGATGAGATCGACGTTTCATACATTAAAGGACTCTGCAATCAGGCTTTTAAACAGGCTTTTAAAGCCTATAAAGAGGTGGCCGGTGAATCTCCCGCACCACTGACCAGGATTCAGGCGCGGCTCGCTCATCTCAACTTGTTGCTGGAAATTAAGAAGTGGGGGGAACAGCAGCGTGATAAATTCACGCAAGATGCGCGAGAAGACTGGACGAAGATTGAATCCGCTCTTATCGATAATGCAAAGGCTTTACTGCCAGATATCCAGTCTGATTTTGCTGGTTTGTCCTCCAGTCGAGCTGCGGTATATGCCGGCATTGACTTCGCTAGAAGTCTGCAAAACCTCCCCGACGCAGGACAGGCGTCTCGCCGGTCCCAAATATTTAACACTCTGAACAGAGCTGTCGAGATGGCAAAAAATCTGGGAGACAAGCGAGCGGAAGCTTACGCCCTAGGCTATCTTGGCGAATGGTACGAGAAACAAGGAATGATTTCGTCAGCTAAAAACAACACTGAGTCAGCTAAAAACAACACTGAGCCAGCTAAAAACCTGACTCAGAAAGCTTTGGAACGTTTGGCTGAGGGCAATAATAGGGATAACCGGGAGATTGCCTACCGCTGGCAATGGCAGTTAGGGCGCATTCTCAACACTGCGGGAGATAGTAAAGGTGCGCTCGCCGCTTACGCAGAAGCGTTCAACACCCTGCAATCTCTCCGCCAAGATTTAGCCGGTATCAATCGAGACGCGCAGTTTTCCTTTCAGGAAGAAGTCGAGCCGGTGTATCGGGAGTTAGTCGGATTGCTGTTGCAATCTGAATTCAGTCCAGAGGATCTGAAACAGCTGGTCTTGCTGAATAGCAGCAGGAATCAGGAGAGTGAGCCGGTTTCTGAAACTCCCCAAAACACCGCCGAGCTAGCGCAAAAAGTGTTTGAAGCTTTGCAGGTGGCGGAACTGGACAACTTATTTCGCGATCCCTGTGCGGAAGTCGTGCCGGTGCCGATTTTCATTAATAAAGAAGCCCGCAACTCAGCAGTCATCTACCCGATAATTGTGGGCAACAAATTAGAAATACTCCTGCAATTGCCTGACAAACCCCTGCTTCACCGCACATTTGAACTTCCCCAGGACTATCGTGAGGTTTTAGATAACCTGTACAGAATCATATACCAAAAAGCCACAGCCATCTTTACTATTGAGAATCATAGCTCAGAGGACAGAGCGAAAAAATTCCAAAACAATTTAGGGGAGCTAAAGCCCATTTTAAAAAAAGTGTATAGCTGGTTAATCAAACCTATCGAGAAAGACTTGGAATCTGTCTCTGGGGAGAAAACGCTGGTATTCGTGCTAGATGGGCCATTGCAAAATATTCCCATAGCTGCCCTCCACGACGGCGAAAAGTATCTGGTACAGAAGTACAGCATCGCCTTAACTCCCGGTTTGCAACTGCTAGACCCCAAACCTTTACCACGGGAAGATTTAAAAGTCTTAGCAGCAGGGGTGAGCAAAGAAAACGAAGACGGCAAAGATCCATTGCCAGGTGTGGAAGAGGAACTGAATACAATTGAGCGGGATTTGGGGCGCGAGAAAGTCATCAAACTCCTCAATGAGGATTTTACCAAAGAAAAATTAGAAAAGCTGGTAAAATCGGGTTCTTTCCCTGTAGTTCACATAGCGACTCACGGTCAATTCAGTTCTAACCCCGACAAGACGATTATTGACGCCTGGAAGCCGAATAAGATCGGCTTCAACGAGTTGAATAAATTACTCAAGACTGGAGATAAAGCCATCGAATTACTCGTTCTCAGTGCTTGCGAAACAGCGCAAGGAGACCGGCGGGCTGTTTTAGGTTTAGCTGGAGTAGCCGTGCGGGCGGGAGCACGCAGCACCCTCGCCACCCTTTGGCAAGTCGAAGATAAATCCGCCAAGGATCTCATGGTGAAATTATACCAAGAATTAGCCCGCGATAAAGTTACCAAAGCAGAAGCCCTCAATCGCGCCCAACTGACTCTTTTGCAGGATAAGAACTACAATCATCCAGTTTACTGGGCACCTTACGTTTTAATAGGGAACTGGCTGTAGCAGTAGGGTGCGTTCCGCCAGGAACGCACCTTATATCAACCTTCATTATCATCTGTAGGGGCGGGTTCACCAACAACCTTTACATCCCAAAGAAAACCTACATAA
>CAZJNL010000834.1:0-3088 GCA_964546515.1 uncultured Oscillatoria sp. | reverse complement strand
TGGTCTTAATGTTTTCTTGGGAGGTCATGCACCGCTCTCCTACAGCTAGGGCAGTTAGATCCAACATCGTTTTATCAAGCCTAGGAGGTGACGAGCGTCAAGGTGGCAGGTAGGGGTATAGCCATTTTAGAAATTTGCTTCAATTTGCCTGGGCAAAGGATTAATCACTACTGTAAAATTTCAAATCTCCTACACCGAGCCAACTTGGAAATCCTGATGCTGTCCCCACCGTCCTCCTCGGTGGCCAGGGTTGGTGGGGCAATGGTTGCGTCAAGCCGGAGGGTGCCGGTCGAGCGCCGAGCCAGTAAACCTCGTCGGGTGGCTGTGCGCCGCTTGCTGCCGCGCTCAACCTTTAACACCGGACATGGCAGAATCCACAGGTCAAGCGCGGCTGAGGGGGACTTGAAAAAAGCAACCCGAATTGTCATAACCTCAAAGGAGCGAGCGGTCTGGTGTGATTGTGTGACCTGCAGTCTGACACTGCGGCGCACTCGGGGTGAGCCGAAAACCTGGACAGGCAAGCGGCAGGCCACCGGGCGGTGCCCTTCCAGGGCACTGACTGCCCCGCACTTCCATTGGTTGATGCACTCCTTGTGTACGATCCTAATACAGCCTTTATGCCTGCAAGCTAGCTGCCGGGAAACTCTCTCATCTGACAGCCGGTGGGGGCTCAGTTCTTACTTATTAAGATTCCCTTTAAAAACTAACTCCTAACCCTAACCAGACGCACGCGCTTGCCCAGCTCGGCTTGAGATCGCGCCCGGTGCGGGCAGAGCGGGAAATCAATGAAAGACTCTCTACCACAAGCCGCTCCCAAAGCTCGCACCTGAGTTTTCCCCACTGTTGCACGCACGGCTTTTCGTAGCCAAGCCGCCGGGGAGCCAAAACCGGCAACGGCTCCCGATTTGAATCCCGCCAGTGCCTTGCGCCACAGGCTCCGCCGGCTGCACCCCGCGATCGCCACTGCTGCGGTGTCTCAGGCTAATTTTACTGAACCCCCTAAAGGTTGGGTACAGCTAAGTATAGCAAGAGGGCAGCAAGGGATTATATAACGGCTGTCACAAAGCTAGCGCATGCAAACGATAGGGAGCATCTAGGCGGCGGCTGTGGGGCTAAACCCCAGTCCCCAGTCCCTTATTCCTTCTCACACCCCACATCCGCTGCTTTGACTGCCCAATTTCTCTGCCAATCGCCTGTGGTGTGGTGCTCTATGTGCCGTGCCGGCGTTGCCGCTTTCTTCACGAAAGCCCCCACCGGCTTTCGGTGCGGCTTGAGGGGACTGAAAGCCAGGACTCCTGCCACGGAAACCCCCTCAAAGTTCCCATAACTTACTAAAATTTTAGGCAAAAGCGCTCTAAAAGGGGGTAAATATTTACAGAACAATTGGGATTTTTAGCCTGCCAATTATCACCGATCGTCCTCCTTTATGGAAGCGGATTGAGGGGCTAGCTTTTCCAGAGCAAACCCTGACCTAACAGATAACAAAAAACGCGCTCGTTTCCCGGCGGACTTTTCTCGCAAATGCGCTCCCATAAAGGGGCCTGGCAAATTCTCCGAGGTGGGCTGGAAGTGCCCGCCAAGATAAAAAGGAAGATTGAGAAGTTTCGGACTGGTTATTGGCGGCGGTTTCCCCGCCTGTAAATCGTTTCCGTTCTCCCCAAGTATCCAGCTGGTTATTGCCCCCAAGAGGGGCGCTGTCCGGGAAAGTATTTGAAAATATAGCCTTTCAATAATCCTAGCATATCCCAGCTGTAATTGTCAGCGAAACCGCTAAAATTTATAAAAAAAGAGGAGAAGAGACGGCGGAGGCTTCTTCAGGTTCAGCTGAATAAAAACAACCGGCTCCGAAATCCAGTCTTCGCCTTCAGTACCGTGCCTCGCGATCCCAAGTGGGTGGAGAACTACCTGGAACGCAGCAGTCGAGAGGGCGATCGCTCACCAGATTGGCCCTAAGGCAATTGCAGGTGAGGTTGGAAACGGGACGCCAACAGGGGGAGAGGCAATTCGCAAGCGCTCCTTTGCCTATTCCCCACGCCCTACTGGTCGAAATGCTAACCTGTAAGGCACAATGAGGAGGAATCACGGTGGCGAGCTTTGGAAAAGTGCTTCATATCTAAAGCTACTTTTCAGGCTGAGGATTCGTTAGCCGCTGATACCCCGGAGAACCCACCGAGCGTGTAAACAGAAAACTTGCTTAAACTCCTGCGTGTGTAACCCCAGGTAAGTTTGTGTGAGTTTTGGCGCACCGCTCTCCCCTGTCTCAGTCAAATTTATAAAATTTGACAGTCCAGCCTTTATGGAACGCCGCTCTCAGCTGCCCGCACAATTTAGGACGATCTCGCAAGTATCCTGACGAAAGTTGTGAACCCCTGCTTTTCCTCCGCAACCCCAGGCAAGCCAGAATTTTCCGGTTCTCATGCCGGTTCTAACCGCTTGCTCATCCGTGCTGCCCAACCCCAGGATCTGACCTGCATTGCTGAGATCCTCACCGATAGCTTTCACTCTCGCGAGGGTCTGATGCAGTGGGTTTATCCATTCTTCCGCATGAGCATTTATGAAGACCTGCGGCACCGGCTCCGCTTTGCCACGGCGCATTATGTCTGCTTTGTGGCTATCGATGTCTCCCCCAAAACCCCAACCCATATCCAACCTGCAATAGTCGGCACGGTAGAAATGGCGCTGCGCTCCACCCATTCCTGGCCGTACCCTGACTCCCAATATCCCTATGTGTCTAATTTGGCTGTCCGAAAGCAGAGTCGCCGCCAGGGAGTGGCTGGGCAATTGCTGCTCGCCTGCGAACGCATGGCCATCGAGTGGGGATTCCGAGACATCTACCTGCACGTCCTGGAAAATAACCATCAGGCACGCGGGCTCTATTTCAAGGTGGGTTATCGGTTGCAGCAGGTTGACAGCCCCTGGCATTCTTGGTTGCTGGGCCAACCCAGGCGGATTTTGCTGCGCAAGGACCTCGCCCAACGCCACTGAACTCTCTGCAGCAGCTGCCTCCGCCACCGGCCATCCCGTGCCGGCGTCAAAGAGTGCGTCCCGATGCGCGTTTGTGGGGATGGGGAGAGGGGGAGAGGGGGAG
>CAZJNL010000833.1:0-3088 GCA_964546515.1 uncultured Oscillatoria sp. | reverse complement strand
CGCAGGCTTCCCGTAAGGGTGCCTGGGAACGAGAGAACGAGAGAAAATTGAGGTTATTGCACCTTAGCGATCTCCTCGATCAAATCCATCGCCGAACTCGACTCCTCGACCTGAGCGATATTCAGCAAAGTCTTCATCACAGAATCCGGATTCAAACTAATCGAATCAATCCCCTGCTCAACCAAGAACCGGGCAAACTCAGGATAGTCACTCGGCGCTTGACCGCAAATCCCAATCTTGCGCCCGTATTTCTTAGCCGCCTTAATCGCAATTTGCACCATCCGCTTCACAGCCTCATTGCGCTCATCAAAAATATGCGCCACCAAAGCCGAATCGCGGTCTAACCCCAAAGTCAGCTGAGTCAGGTCATTAGAGCCAATCGAGAACCCATCAAACACCTTGCTGAACTCATCAGCAAAAATGACATTGCTGGGAATCTCGCACATCACATAAACCTGCAAGCCATTCTTGCCCCGCTCCAAGCCATGCTTAGCCATTTCAGCCAGCACCTTGCGCCCCTCATCCGGCGTGCGGCAGAAAGGAATCATCGGGATAACATTCGTCAAACCCATTTCATCCCGCACCCGCTTGAGCGCCTTGCATTCCAGAGCGAAAGCCTCGCTGTAGTTAGGATCGCAGTACCTCGAAGCGCCGCGCCAGCCAATCATCGGGTTTTCTTCATGGGGTTCAAACTGCCGCCCACCGAGAAGATTAGCGTACTCATTGCTCTTGAAATCCGACAGCCGCACAACCACCGGATTCGGATAGAACGCAGCCCCAATCCGCCCGATACCGTGAGCCAGCTTATCCACAAAGAACAGCGGCTTCTCTTCATAAAGTCCCGTCAGCCGTGCGATTTCAGCCTTGACCAGCTCGTCTTCGAGCGTGTCGTAGTGAACCAAAGCCAGCGGGTGCACTTGAATGTGGTTGGTAATGATAAATTCCAAGCGAGCCAGCCCCACCCCATCGCAGGGAATAGCCGCCAGACTAAACGCTTCCTCTGGATTCCCCACATTCATCAGAATCTGGGTGCGGGTGCGGGGCAGATTTTCCAGCTTAGTTTGCTGCACTTCAAAAGGCAGCAAGCCGGCATAAACCCGTCCTTCTTCCCCTTCCGCACAAGAAACCGTGATCTCTTGCCCCGTCTTTATAACCTTGGTGGCGTCGCCGCAACCCACAATCGCTGGGATACCCATTTCCCGCGCAATAATTGCCGCGTGACAGGTGCGCCCCCCTTGATTAGTGATAATGGCGCTCGCCTTTTTCATGATCGGCTCCCAGTCGGGGTCAGTTTTATTTGTAACCAAAACTTCCCCCGGTTGGAAAAGGTCGATTTTGTTTACATTCAGAATCACCCTGGCTTGGCCTTGACCGATCATTTCCCCAACAGCGCGACCCCGAACCAGCACTTCGCTTGTTCCTTGCAGCCGGTAAGTGCGCAAGACGCTATTCGCTTTTTGCGACTGCACCGTTTCCGGGCGAGCTTGAACAATGAAAAGTCGATTCGTGATGCCGTCTTTTGCCCACTCAATGTCCATCGGCGTGTAGGTGCCGCGCACTTGGGAGTAGTGGTCTTCAATCAGGCACGCCCAGTTGGCAAGCTGGAGAATTTCCTCCTCAGTCAGAGCGAATTGATTGCGATCGGCAGCCGGCACCGGCACGTTCTTGGTGTACTTGGAGCCGCCGATATCGTAGATCATTTTGATATCTTTGCTGCCCAAGCGTTTGTCTAAAATTGGGCGGAAACCTTGTTTGAGAGTCGGCTTAAAAACAAAGTATTCATCCGGGTTAACTGCCCCTTGGACGACATTTTCGCCCAACCCGTATGCCGCCGTGATTAAAGCGGCATTTCGGAAGCCAGTTTCTGTGTCAATAGAGAACATGACCCCAGAGCAGGCTAAGTCGGAGCGCACCATTTTCTGGACGCCGACAGAGAGGGCAACCTCAAAGTGGTCGAAGTTTCGGTTTTGCCGGTAGGAAATAGCGCGGTCAGTAAACAGGGAGGCAAAGCACCTGTGGCAGGCTTCCAAAACAGCTTGGACGCCAGAGATGTTCAGATAGGTTTCCTGCTGGCCCGCAAAGCTAGCATCAGGCAAATCTTCTGCAGTAGCGCTGGAGCGCACTGCTACATCGATCTCCTCAGAGCACCGCTCGCACTGCTCTTGGGAATCGGGCCCGAACGGCTCGCACTGTTCGGATTTATTGCCATAGCGCTGGCACAACTTCAGGTAAGCCGTCGCGATTGCCGATTGCAGTTCCGGCGGGAATGGCGTGTTGAGAATCAAGTTGCGAGCTTGCTTGCCCCGTTCGCGCAGGTTGTTCACGTCCTCCACGTCCAGGTCAGCAAACAGCCGGCGCAGTTTCTCCTGTATGCCAGCTTTCTCGATAAAGTAGCGGTAGGCGTAGGCGGTGGTGGCAAAGCCGGTGGGAACGCTGATTCCCTTGGATGTCAGCTGCTGAATCATTTCTCCCAAGGAAGCGTTCTTGCCGCCCACCCAGGAGATATCCGCTAGCCCGACTTCCTCGAACCAAAGCACCAAGGCTTGCTCTTTGGCCTGTTGGGATGTTTTTTCGGGAGCTGTTGTGACCATAGGTTTTATACCTCTAACCTTAGTCTCTCTTTTAGTTTAGCAAAGATATTCCGTCTTGCTTTATCTTTTTTTAAAATTTTTCTAACTGACTTCAGCTATTGCTCTCAGGGGTCAGCGCTCAGTTTTGATTGTTGCGAAAAGATTTTCTTTATGTTAAAATGTTAAATTGTCCGCAGCCAGCCGGCCAGACCTGAGCGACAACCACTGGCTGCAGTCCTCTCCCTGTGAAACCCAATCATTTAACTCCTCGCAGAGGTGAAGTTACATCCAAGTAATTTCGCAACAACTGTGTTGTTTATGTCTGAAAATTAAGCCGGCTCCTACCGCCGCCGGTGGCTGACAGGCGATTTATAAAGTAAATATTAAAGGCCCTTGAGCGCCCAGTCCGGAAACGATCCCCCCCTACCCCCCCGTGAACAAAAAAAATTTCCTCATGCTCCCCCCTTTTGAAGGGGGGCGGGGGGGGGATCAAAAGGGGGGGAAGGGGGGGGAACTCT
>CAZJNL010000832.1:0-3089 GCA_964546515.1 uncultured Oscillatoria sp. | reverse complement strand
TGCCGGTTGAGGGTGCGGTCCGGGAGGAGGATATCTGAACCGTAGCGCTGGGCAATTTTGTCGAGAATCGGAGAACCAAGCCCGACGGCTTCGCGGGCGTAGAGATCCGCATCCAGCACCGGCAGGTGATAGGTGCTGGCGAGGTAGTTAGAGACGGTGGTTTTGCCGGTGGCGATGCCGCCGGTGAGGCCAATAATGCGCTGGGTGGGATTAGTCATGCTGTTTAGTTTACCGCCCTTCAGTTCCCCTTTTATATCACGTTCGGTTGATTGCCCGCAATAAACAGTGAGGAAAAGAGAAATCAATATTGGCAATTAACCGGATTTGATATCTACGGAGGGAGCCGGAAAAATACCCCGGCTTGCCGGCTTTGTCAAACCGGCGCTACAATCTACTCCAGGAGAGTTTTAATTGCCGACATTACCTTTTCGTACTCACCGGCATTTCCCTGCTTCTGGTAAAGTTCACCGGCTTTCTGAAAATCCTCCAGCGCCCCTTTCTTATCCCCCAGCGAAGCGCGAGCGACACCCCGATAATAATACGCACCGGCATCATTAGGATTCAACTGCAGCGCTTGACTGTAATCCTCAATCGCGCCCTGATTGTCGCCCTGTTTAAGGCGAGCCAGAGCCCGGTTTGTGCGGGCGTCAGCAGGATTTACATTCCCCCAGTCCCCATTCACTTGAATGGCGCGGTCATAAGAAGCGATCGCCTCTTGGTACTTTCTCAAATCCGCGAGCGCACTGCCCCGGTAAAACCAAGCCTGAGAGTTTTTGCCATTTCTCTGCAGTGATTCCTCGTAATCTTCTATCGCGCCTCGTTTGTCTCCCAAGGCGAAGCGCGAGCGCCCCCGGTTGAGGTAAGCACCGGCATCCTTGGGATTGATCTGAATCGCCTGAGTGTAATCCGTCAGCGCACCCTGGTGATCTCCTTGCACAGCCCGGACAACACCCCGGTTGTGGTAGGCGAGGGCGTTATTGGGCTGGAGCGCGATCGCTTGCGTGTAATCTGCGAACGCTCCCGGATTGTCTCCCAGTTTGCGGCGGCACAGCCCCCGACCGTAGTAAGCTTCAGCCAGTTCGGGATTCAGCTGCAGCGCCCGCGTGAAATCTGCGATCGCCTCCTGATAATCTCCCTTAACAGCGCGGACATTCCCCCGGCTGTAGTGGGCACCGGCATTCCTCGGCTGAATCTCAATCGCTTTCGTGTAATCCGCGATCGCACCCGCCAAGTCGCCCGCTTGGCGGCGAGCAACCCCCCGGTTGACATAAACATCAGCTTGACTGGGATTCAGTTGCAGCGCCCGAGTAAAGTCCTCAATCGCTCCCTGATAATCTCCCTGCTTGTAGCGAGAAATCCCCCGCATGTTCAAGGTTGTGGCGTCGCTGGGAGCGCTCTGCTGCGCCTGCAAATAGCCAGCAGAGCTAGCGAGGGCGGGTGCCGGCACGCACAGCGCCACGCCGTAAACCGCCGCCATCGCTACCAAAAGGGTGCCGACGCCCCCCAGGCGGCTTCCCGCAGAGTGAGGTGAGCGATATTGCCTAAAAAATAGAGAATGAGAAGTTTTTCCCTTTTGCCTTTTAACTGCTGACTTTTGACTGTTACTCCTCATATCTAGTCCGTTAGCATCCATTTTGTAGACGTATCGCTGTGGGGGGCGGGTTCACCCGAGATAGAAAGCCGGTGGGCTCTGGCTCACTCCTTTCTTTATAGCCGGTTAGTCTGCTGTCGCAACTCGTCGATTTGGGACTGCACCCTTTGGTAATCAGCCATCTGACCTTGTTCCTTGTAGATGTTTGCCGCTTTTTGCAAATGCACCTGGCTGTAATCCTCAAGCGCAGCTTTGTAGTCTCCGAGGGCGTACTGAGCACTCCCCCGCCGGTAGTAGGTGTCGGCTCCCTCGGGATTGCGCCGTACCGCCGGGCGTGTAATCCGCCAGCGCCGCTTTATACTCTCCCAGGGCGTATTGAGCACTCCCCCGCCGGTAGTAGGTGTCGGCTTTTTCCGGATTGCGCCGTACCGACGGGCGTGAAATCTGCCAGCGCCTCGGCATATTTGCCCGAGGCGTAGTAGGCATTGCCCCGCCGGTAGTAGATATCCGCGTCGTTGGGATTGCGCTCGATTGCCGAGCTGTAATCTTTCAGGGCGGCTTGATACTCGCGCAGGGCGTAGTTGCTATTCCCCCGCCGGAAATAAGCCGCTGCGTCGTTGGGATTTTTCTTTATAACTTGGCTGAACGCCTCCCGCGCTCCCTGAAAATCTCCCCGCAACAGCCGCTCTAAACCCCGCTCGCAGTCAGTTTTGCTCGCTGCGCTGCTCTCCCTCCCGAATCGGCGAAATCACCAGCGCAGTAACCGGCTCCCTGGCATCTGGAACCGGCCAGGCTATCCCCGCCGCCGAGAAGCTCAGTCCCAGTACTGCGCCCAGCCCCGTCACCCCCCGCTTTAGCGGATGGCAGCGCAAAAACTTCCGACTCATGACTTTCTCCCTCTCACATCTAATTAGTGCTTGTCGTTCCCAGAAGAAAAAAGCTCTCAATCCTTGTTCCAGGATTTTTCCTAAAAAAAGAGATTCGCACGCTCTGTGGAAATTTCCGCTTTCAGACGCTCCCCGATCTTTCCCATTTTACCGTTTCTTCAGCCGCCCCGAAGCCGAGCGGACAAAGGCGGCAGTGTTCTCTCCACCGTCTCTTCCCCCCGGCGTCACCTGCTTGAAGGTTGAGGGTAGCCGCAAACAAGCAATGATACCCAACCCCAGACAGCCTTCTTCTTATCCTCCCCCGGTTCAACTCCCGGCACTTCCAGGTGCCGGTGCGGAACCAACCGGCAATATTCAATTCCCATCGCCGCACCCCTGTCAGATTGAAGCCGCTGCTCGCATCTTTTCCTTGCGCTCGCCTGAGAGCGAAGATTAATCACAACTTTTCCTTTTTATAACCCAAGGAAAGCACCGAATGAGGCAGTCGCTTCGGAACTGCGCACACCGCCACCGATGAAAATTATGCGCCCCTACGAGGCCCGCCGATTGGGCTAAAGCCCTACTACAAACTTTGGGCTAAAGCCCTACTACTAACTTTGGGCTAAAGCCCT
>CAZJNL010000831.1:0-3093 GCA_964546515.1 uncultured Oscillatoria sp. | reverse complement strand
TGCGGCTAAGGCGCGGCAAACGCACAACTGGCGTCCCTTGTTCGCGCTGGAGGAAGGCTTGCAGAGTACAGTAGAGAGGTATCGGAAGGTTTTGGGAGTTTCTGGATGAGGAATGGGTGGCCTGTTTGCCGGTCGTGCGGCAAATCCGGTTTGCAGCCGGTGCTATCTCTGGGTCAGATGCCACTGGCCAATGCTCTGCTGACTGCGGAGCAACTGCCGGCAGCTGAGCCTACTTATCCCCTTGACTTGATTTTTTGCCCGCACTGTGCTTTGCTGCAGATTTCGGAAACGGTGCCGCCGGAGCTGCTGTTTCGAGAGTATTGCTATTTCTCGTCTTTTTCGGACACGACGCTGCAGCACGCTGAAGGGCAGGCGGGAAAGCTGATTGCTGAGCGCGGGCTTTCCAGCAACAGTTTGGTGGTGGAAATTGCCAGCAATGACGGTTATTTACTCCAGTATTACCGCCAAAAGGGGGTGCCGGTGCTGGGGATAGAGCCGGCGGTGAATATTGCGCGGGTGGCGGAAGTTGAGCGGGGAATTCCAACTCTGTGCGAGTTTTTCGGCTCGGAGTTGGGCGAGAATCTCAAGGATAAGGGCAAGCAAGCTGATGTCATCCACGCCAATAATGTGCTGGCTCATGTGGCGGATCTGAATGGGTTTGTGGCTGGTATTGGCCATTTGCTGAAGGATGGGGGCATAGCGGCAATTGAGGTGCCTTACGTTAAGGATTTGATTGATAAGGTAGAATTTGATACGATTTATCACGAGCATTTGTGCTATTTCTCTCTGACTGCTCTGACTGAGCTATTTCACCGGCACGGGTTGCGGGTGGCGGATGTTGAGCGAGTTTCGATTCACGGTGGCTCGCTGCGCCTGTTTGTGGGAAAATCTCCATCGGTGGGGGATGAGGGTTTGGGTCGGGTGCGGCAGATGTTGCAAGAGGAGGCTGAGTGGGGTGTGGGTGAGATAGGGTTTTACCGGCAGTTTGGCGCAGGGGTTGAGCGGTTGCGAGGCAATTTGCTAGAGATGCTGCGCGATTTGAAGGCAAAGGGCAAGCGGATTGCGGCTTATGGCGCTTCGGCGAAGGGCGGCATTTTGCTGAACTATTGCGGGATTGGCGGGGAGATAATTGATTTTGTGGCGGATCGCAGCCCGCACAAACAGGGGCGTTACACTCCGGGGGCGCACCTGCCGGTCTGTGCGCCTGATAAGCTGCTGGAAGCAATGCCAGATTGCGTGTTGCTGCTGGTGTGGAATTTTGCTGAGGAGATTTTGGCTCAGCAGGCTGAATACCGGCGCAGGGGCGGGTGTTTTATTATTCCCATTCCTGAGTTAAAAATTGTATAATGGCGGTCAGCAAGGTGCTGAACCCCACCCCCTACCCCCAGGCGTAGGACAGGCGTCCCGCCTGTCCAGAAAAAAACAGCATCGTGACGTAGGACAGGCGTCTCGCCTGTCCAGAAAAAAATAGCATCGTGACGTAGGACAGGCGTCTCGCCTGTCCAGAAAAAAACAGCGGTTTTTAGAGGAAGAATTGAGTGAGGTTGTTCGGTGAAGTCAGAGTCAGCTGAAATTCATTTTAAAACCGGCAATGAACTGAAAGATGCCGGCAAGTTCGATGAGGCTATTGCCAGCTATCAAAAGGCGCTGGAGATTGAACCTGACAGCGTTGAGGCGCTGAACCAGCTGGGCGAGGTTTATTTTGTGCGGGGGAGGTTGGCGGAGGCGCTGGGTGTTTGCCAGCAGGCGCTGAAGATTCAGCCGGATTTCGCCCCCGGGTACAAGACGCTGGGGAATGTGCTGCAAGGGCAAGGTAAGATTGATGCGGCAATTCGGGCTTACTCGAAGGCGGTGGAAATTAAGCCTGAGTTTGCAGAAGCGCACGCTAATTTGGGCAGCATGTTTTACAGGCAAGGTCAGTTGGAGGAGGCGATTTCTTGCTACGAGAGGGCGCTGGAACTGAAGCCTGAATTGGTTGCTGTCTACTCGAATTTGGGTAAGGCGCTGCAGCAGTTAGGCCGGCTGGATGAGGCTGTGGCTTGCTGGCGCAAGGCGATGGAATTAAGTGCCGGATCTGGGACTGCGGATTTTTACTTGAACATGGGCAGTGCTTTTATGCTGCAGGGCCGGTTGGATGAGGCTTTTGGCAGTTTTCAAAGAGCGATTGCTCTGAAACCTGACCTGGCAGAAGCGCACTGCAATATAGGCACGATTTTTGTACAGCAGGGCAAGCCTGAGGAGGCGATTGCTAGCTGCCAAAAAGCGCTGGAGTTGAAACCGAATCTGGCAGAGGCGCACTCTAATATGGGTCTGGCACTTCAGCAGCAGGGGAAAATTGAGGCGGCGATTGCCAGTTTCCAGAAAGCTATTGAGTGGAAACCGGATTTGATTGAAGCCCATGAGAATTTGTGCGCGCTACTCAACAGTGTATGGAAAACTAATAGTTCAGCTTTAAGACAAGCGGCTGACAGGTTTGTGCTGGGGGCTGGGGAGAAAAGCCAGCTGAAGGCGGCAATGTTTTTTATCAACGCTTATCTGGAATCTGGCTTGAGTAAGGTGGCTGCGGAGAAGTTTTTGCAAACTGAAGCGCTCATACACGAAAAGGCTGGCAGTTTGAGCGGAAAGGATGCGGTCGCGCTGTACAGTCTGTTTTTCTTTCTGGCTCCGCACTTGCGAGACGATCTGGAACAGAATGCTAAGTTGGCTAGATTAGGGGGCGAAAAAATAGTCCAAAATCTAGAGAAAATATCGGGACTAAAAAATAACGGTGAAGCCAGCGATCGTTTTAGGAAAAGTAGCGAAGGCAGGCAGTTAAGAATTGGCTTTATATCGAGGCATTTCAAAAAGCATTCGGTGGGCTGGTGTTGCGCTGACATCATTCGGGAGCTATCGGCGATTACTCCTCACATTTTCCTGTATGTGACGGGGAAGTTGGAAGCGGATGAGCGAACGAAGCTATTTCAAGGAGTGGCGGAGAAATTCTATTGGCCTAAAAAATACCTGCTGAATGGAGAGGTGGCAGATCCACGGGAAGTCAGGGAGCAGATATTGCAGGATGAGTTGGATATATTAGTGGATTTGGATTCTGTGACG
>CAZJNL010000830.1:0-3094 GCA_964546515.1 uncultured Oscillatoria sp. | reverse complement strand
TTGGGCCGGTGTGGGCCAATCCCCCCCCCAGAACATCCTCGATGTCGGCTGCGGCATTGGCGGGAGTACACTCTACCTGGCTGACAAGTTTAACGCATCTGCCACCGGCATCACCCTCAGCCCCGCCCAAGCCGAGCGGGCCACCCAGCGGGCCCACGAAGCCGGCCTCAGCCAGCAAGTCCAGTTCCAAGTTGCAGACGCCCTAAATATGCCTTTTGGGGACGATTCCTTTGATTTGGTTTGGTCGCTCGAAAGCGGCGAACACATGCCAAATAAGCAGCAATTCTTACAAGAGTGCTTCCGGGTACTTAAACCGGGGGGAACCTTTCTTATGGCAACTTGGTGTCACCGCCCTCTCGACAAACCGGCTGGACAGCTTACAGATGCTGAGCGCCGGCACTTGGCGGAAATTTACCGAGTTTACTGCTTGCCTTATGTGATTTCTCTCCCGGAATATGAGAAAATAGCTGGCGATGTCTGTTTCCAAAATATCCGCACCGCTGATTGGTCAAAGGCTGTTGCCCCGTTTTGGGATTTGGTGATTGATTCCGCTTTGACTTTTGATGCTATTATCGGGTTGCTTTTTAGTGGCTGGAATACAATTCAAGCCGCTATTTCTCTGGGTTTGATGCGGGATGGCTACGGGAGCGGGCTAATTCGATTTGGGTTGCTTTGTGGACAGAAGTAAGATTGAACCGCCAAGACGCCAAGGACGCCAAGGATGGAAGGAGATAAGGTGAGTTTGAGTCAGAGTAATTCTCGCACGTTTGGAGATTGGCTGTATTCTTTTTGGAAGTTTTCTCGCCCCCATACTATAATAGGTACTAGCCTCAGTGTGGTCGGGTTGTTTTTAATGGCTCTGGCAGATTCGTCTGCCGGCTTTTCTGGGTTCCGTCTGTGGCAGCTTTTGTTCGCTCTGATGGCTTGTCTTGCCGGCAATGTCTATATTGTCGGGCTGAATCAGCTGGAAGATGTGGAAATTGATAAGGTTAATAAGCCCCACCTGCCGGTGGCTTCGGGTGAGTTCTCCCTTCGGCAAGCTCAGCTTATTGTCGCGGTTGCCGGCTGTCTGGCTTTGCTTTTGGCGCTGCTCTACCGGCCATTTTTGCTGGGAACTGTGGGCGTCAGTTTGGCCATCGGCACCGCTTATTCTCTCCCGCCCGTGCGCTTGAAGCGCTTTCCTTTTTGGGCGTCTTTTTGCATTTTTACCGTGCGGGGTGTTATAGTTAATTTGGGGCTGTTTTTGCACTTCAAGCAAGGGGGGGCAATTTCGCCGCAAGTCTGGGCGCTGACTCTGTTTGTTTTGGGGTTTACTTTTGCGATTGCTATCTTTAAGGATATCCCCGATATGGAGGGCGACCGGCTTTACAATATCACCACGTTTACTATACAGTTGGGAGCTAGGGCTGTGTTTAATTTGGGCCGGTGGGTGCTGACAGCTTGCTATCTGGGTGTGGCGCTTGCCGGTGTTTTTTTGCTGCAGGGGGTTAATCCTGTTTTCCTAGGCATCACTCACTTGCTGGCGCTGGGTTTGATGTGGTGGCGCAGTTTGAGGGTGGATTTGGAGGATAAGGCTGCAGTGGCGGAGTTCTACCAGTTTATTTGGAAGCTGTTTTTCTTGGAATATTTGATTTTCCCAGCGGGCTGTTTTTAACCGCCACATACGCCTATAAAGAGTCGGGGGCGTCGGTTTGGGGCTAGCCGGTCTCAATTCTTACTCCGACTCTTGAATTCTCTCATCTCCTGTTAACTAACCTCTCTTCTTTTTAACCGCCAAGACGCCAAGACGCCAAGAAAGAGAAGGGAGTTCGTTTAGGACAAGCCGGTCTGAATTATTCCGCCCCTCTGTAATTATATCATGTCTCTCGTAGATTAACCGCAATTATCAGCCCATGCCCAATGCCCCACTTCAGAGATATTACGGGTATTCAACCTGACTTGATTTTAGCCTATTTCTGTTTGTGCCGGTGGCGCTCCCATTGCGAGTGAGCGACCCCAGCTTGAAGGGGCGCGTATTCCCTTGGGATGAAATGTCTCAGTAAATTTCTATCTACAGCCAGAGGGCAGCAGTTAGGAATTGCAGCAGAATTAAAAGTAGATGCTGCTCCTATTGTGTGGTGCTGTCCAGGTATTATACCCGGGGTAAATGGAGGAAATGAAAACAGTTTTTTGCAGCAGCGCAAAAAGGGCATAACGCGCCATCAATGGCGTACTGTAACGACGAGTGAAGAGGAGAGCTGATGAACGCAATCTATCCAAAGCGCCGAAGATTTTTACAAACGCTAGAGCTGCTGCTGACAGCGTTGCTAATGCTTCCGCTCGCTACTGCCTGCAGTTCGCAAACTTCCGCACCGCCGCCGCCGGTTGACGACACCCGGAGCGGAACAGTGCCTAACAATAACCAGCAACAGCCCAGGGCGCGTCAGGGGCTGACAACCGGCCAGACAGTGGCGATTTTGGCGGGAGCCGCCGCACTTTACTATCTTTACAACCAGCACAAAAATGCGCAAGGGACGGGTCAGCAGGGGCAGTATTACCTTTCTAAAAATGGGCGCGTTTACTACCGCGACGCCCAGCACCGGGCCCACTGGGTAACGCCGCCTCCCCAGGGCATTCAAGTCCCGGAATCACAGGCGCAACAGTATCGCGACTTTCAGGGGTATAACAGCAGCCCCACAGGGCGCACTTTAGAAGGTTTGGGTGCTGACCCGGTGCCAGCACCGTAACTTGACCGCCCGCACAGCCGCACTCTGAATTGAACAAGGAGAAACATCATGCAACTCGACAGGTTTTTGCAAAATATAGCAGATACTTTTCAGGGGAATGCCGGTGATAACCGCCAACGGGACGATGAGGAGCGATATCGCAACCCACGCCCCGCCAGCCAAGATCCCTATGGCGATCCGGCGGATGACGGGCAATTTGGCAACCCACGCCCCGCCAGCCAAGATCCCTATGGCGATCCGGCGGATCGGGAAGACGCCTGAGCGATCTGTGGGGGTTTTCTCGTGTTCTCGTTCCCGGACGGAGAGTTTCTCGTTCCTTTGCAGATGCAAAGGAATCAGAAAGGGTACAGCACTTCATCGCCCTCGAT
>CAZJNL010000829.1:0-3097 GCA_964546515.1 uncultured Oscillatoria sp. | reverse complement strand
CATGCCAAAATCGGCACCCCACAAACCCGCCCCACCCACCGGCACCAGCCACATCCTATTCCTTCCCCCTCACTTCCAGGAGAATCACCGAATAGGAAACCAACTCATCAACCCCCAGGAAAATACACCCACTCAGCACCAGTAACATCCCCGCCACAAACAAAAAAAGCGGCACCCCATGAACCGCAGCACTGTCAATAACAAAAAGCAAACCAATCGCAAAAGAAGTCAGCACAAATAACCCCACAGCCACCGTGCAGCAGATAATCGAATTGCGAACATACCAAGAGCGCCGCAACAGCTTATTCAACTGGTGGTCGATACTTAAGCACCGAATATCATCACAGCGATCGTGGTCAACTCCATTATTAATCTCCCGGATAATTTTTCGCTTCTCCTCATTCAGCGACCTAATCCTGCTGTAAAGAGACGCTTGCCTAGCATTCAACCCCAAAAAGAACAAGCCATTCGACGAAATCATCACTGCAGGTGCTAGAATAGATTGAATTGCCTGAGTTGCAGTTAAAGCCCCGCTATCCATATTCCTCCTTTCACTAAAATCCCTTTTGCTTCGCATCTGTGGCGGTTCATTCCCTCACCAACTCCAAAACCAAATCCGCCAATTCAACAGTCGCCCCCAAAGGCTCAGCCAGATAGAAACTCACCTCCGGAAACCGCACCCGCAACCATTCCACAGATTCCCCAATCGCATCTGTAATCCCCCCTGCAAACAAAAAATATGGTATAATACCAACCCGCCGGCACCCCCCAGCCACCAACTCTCCCACCCGCTCCGACAAACCAAGCCCAGCAGACCAAAACGCCGGCACCGCACCCAGTTGAGCCGCCAATTCCCCCACCCGCTCATTAGCCCCCGCCCGACTGCTGCCGTGCGATAATAAAATCCAAGCCTCAACAGCCACCCGCTGCATTTGCTTCGCCAGCAAAAATCGCAATCGCGCATTATACCCCAAGTGATGCCGCAAGTCAACAGTCACCTGAGAGCCAAGAGCTGACTGCGCCAGCGCCACCTCAGCCGGTATGTCTTCCATGACGTGAACACCCGGAAGCAGGAACAGCGGGATCAGCTCAACCCGCCTCAACCCCAGGGAGCCGGTGCGCCGCCCAAACTGCACAAGTTGCTCGTGCAGCGGCAGAGGTGCGACTTCAAGCGTGCCGGTGCCCACCACCGGCTTTCCCGCCGGTGTCAAACCCGCCTTCCGCTCGCACAAAAGCGCAGCTAACTTATCGAGAGCCACTTGGGGGCGAGGATCGCGGCTACCGTGAGCCACCAGAAAATAAGTCGATTGCAATTTCAAGAGCGATTTCTTCTAATCAAACCTGCCAACGATTTATACCATATTTTACCTTACCGGATAAAAAAAGCCAATCTACCCGGCTGCAATATCAGCGTTCATCAGCGTTCATCTGCGGTTTAAATTAAAACCTTAGCCAATCTCACATTCAGCCAATCGCGCCGCCATAGCACCGGCATGCCGCCACCAGTACAACCCACCCGCCCAAATCCGCGAAGGCAAATGTCCCACCGGCGCTTTAAGATTAAATTGCAGATCGCTTTCAGGTAAATGAGGATTGTAAGTTGCCCAGCCAACCTGTTCGCAGAACTTCCCGTAATCCTCCCCCGCAGCTTTATAAATTCGCGACTGCACGCTAAAGCCAAAACGCCCCGAACTGTATTTCACCCACAGCCCGTCAATTGTCCGCAAATCCTCAGATGGCAAAGCCTCGATATCATTTGTATAAAGACAAGCGGCGGGTGACTTGCCTACCGCCTGACACAAAACCGCCCGAGTTTCCCTATCCGCTTCTTTCCACTTCTTTGCCGCCAATAAATCCCGCAGTTTAGTATAACTCACTCCCACTTCCGAAACAAGAGAGTCCTGAGATTTTGCTTGTGTCGCCCGCCCGTGAAAAAGCTTTGCCAACAGGGAATTGGGCAGGAGTGCCGGTGGAGGGGATTGCTGGATGGCAGCGCTTTGAGGGGGAGCCGGTTTTGCCTGCGGGTTCATATCTTTGAGCACCTCAGCTGCAGACTGGTATCGCCGACTGACCGCATTTTGCAACAACTTATCCACAACCTTACTTAAGCGAACCCGCCGCGTCTGGGAAGCCAATTCCCCCAAGGCGGTGGTGGGCAAATAATCGCGCCACGCCCAGCAGTCATTCTCCAGATCGTATAAAATAGAAGGAGAAACGCCGGTGAGCAAGTGAATGCAAGTCAGCCCCAAACTGTATAAGTCACTTGCCGGCACAGCTTTGCCCCGGGTTTGCTCCGGTGGCATATATTCTGGCGTGCCAATAATCGTGCCGGTGTGCGCCAAAGCCGTGTCTGAAAAAAGCTTGGCAATGCCAAAATCAATCAGAACCAGCTGACTTTCTTTCTGATTCCCCTCTCCCGACTTGCCGGTGACAGGGGGCGTTCTGCGCATAATATTAGCAGGCTTAATGTCGCGGTGGATCACCTGCCGGTCGTGAACATACTGCAGCACCGGCAGCAAATCCTGCAGCAGTTCCCAAATCTGCTGCTCAGTAAAAACCCCGCCCCGCTTCAATTCCTGGGCGAGAGTTTGCCCCTCAACCCACTCCTGCACTAAATAAAGCCACCCATTTTCCTCAAAGTGCGCCAGCAAAGAAGGGATTTGCGGGTGCTTGCCCAGCTCATCGAGACGCACCGCTTCTTGGTAGAATAGTTCAATAGCTTTCTTAAACTCGCCGCGGCTCCCCTGCTGAAATTGCAGTTGCTTGACAGCGCAATTGGGTTGAGAGGGGATATCTTCATCCACCGCCAGAAAAGTTCTGCCAAAACCGCCTTTGCCAACAAGTCGAATCGGGCGGTAGCGCTCTCTGAGCAATAGCTGAGATCCGCAGGTTTGGCAAACCCCGGCGCTATCTGGATTCAGCGGTTTTGGGCATCCTGGGGCAACACAGTAACTCATAGCAGGATAGTAGATATAGCGGTTCTCAATTTGATAAGGTAGAGCTGGGGAGAAAAATAGATGCCCGCTCAAAACGAGAAACAGCTCCTTTCTCTTGTAGAGACGCGATTTATCGCGTCTCCCTGTCCCGGATGAGTGCG
>CAZJNL010000828.1:0-3099 GCA_964546515.1 uncultured Oscillatoria sp. | reverse complement strand
TTCTGCCCGCTCGCCGGAAATATCTTGGCTGAACCCGCCCCTACAAGGGTATGTATACAAAACCGATGCCAGCGGACATGATATCAGGCTGTGCGGCAGTCAAGCAGGTGAGACTACCTAAGCAATCGCCAGCAGAGCCTTTGTAGATATTTGCAGATATCTGGGAAAAGTATTAAGAGTTTCTGACTTTTGCCAAAACTGAAGAGAAAATGGGCTACAGCATAGTGGCTAAGGATGCGCTCACAAGTCAGAAGTGGGTTTTACCCTTCTCCCTTCTGGGTTTCCTTCGCCCACAGTCCCCATTCGCGCTTAAGGATCTGCCAATGCAGCCAATTCGTACCTTTAACGTTTCTCCTTCTCTGCCGGCGCAGCTCGAACCCCTGCGCAAGCTCGCTTACAACCTGCACTGGGATTGGAACCTTGAAACCAAAGACCTATTCCGACGCCTAGACCGCGACTTGTGGGAATCCAGCCGCCACAACCCGGTTCTGATGCTGGGAACCATCTCTCAGCAGCGCCTGAACGAAGTGGCGGAAGATGAAGGCTTTCTAGCCCAGATGGAACGAGCCTCCCGCCAGCTCGACGACTACCTCAAGGAGCGCAACTGGTATCGCAAGCACCGGAGTCAGAAGTCAGAACTCACCCCAGAACACTCCCCGGACAAGACGAACCCAGCTCAAACCGCCGACTGCTACGCTTACTTCTCCGCTGAATTTGGCCTCACCGACTGCCTGCCAATCTACTCCGGCGGTTTGGGCGTGCTTGCCGGCGACCACCTGAAATCCGCCAGCGACTTGGGAATTCCTCTGGTTGGCGTCGGGTTGCTCTACCAGGAAGGCTATTTCAGCCAGTACCTCAACGCCGATGGCTGGCAGCAGGAGCGCTACCCGATTAACGACTTCTACAACATGCCCCTGCACCTGGAGCGCAATCCCGATGGCTCGGAGCTGCATATTTCCGTAGAATATCCGGGGCGCACCGTCTACGCCCGCGTCTGGCGCGTGCAAGTGGGGACGGTGCCGCTGTACATGCTCGACACCAACATTGAGGCGAATAAATCCCAGTACGACCACGACATCACCGACCAGCTTTACGGCGGTGACTTGGACATGCGCATCCACCAAGAAATTATGCTCGGCATTGGTGGCGTGCGGATGCTCAAGGCTCTGGGTCTGAACCCCACAGCCTACCACATGAATGAGGGGCACTCGGCATTTTTAACCCTGGAGCGCATCCGCGCCTTAATGCAAGAAAACGGCCTCAGCTTCCCGCAAGCCCGTCAGGTGGTGGCAGCTAGCAGCGTGTTCACCACCCACACACCGGTGCCGGCTGGGTTCGACCTGTTCCCAGCTGACAAAATCATGTACTACTTGGGACACTACGCTAACATCCTCGGCTTGTCGCGGGAGCAATTTCTGGCCCTGGGCCGGGAAAACACCGGCGATTTGCAGTCGCCATTCAACATGGCCACGCTGGCGATTAAAATGGCAAGCTTTGTCAATGGCGTCGCCAAGCTGCACGGGCAAGTGTCGCGGGTGCTGTTCCAGAACTTGTGGCCCGGTCTGCCGGAAAATGAAGTGCCGGTGACTTCCATTACCAATGGGGTGCACGCCCGCAGCTGCGTGGCCAAGTTAACCCAGGAGCTTTACGACCGCTACCTGGGCCCGCAGTGGGCGTCGGCACTGGCTGACAATCCCCTCTGGGAGCGCATCAGTGCCATTCCCGACGATGAGTTGTGGCGAAATCACGAGCGCTCCCGGTCGGAACTGGTGGTGTTTGTCCGCGACCGGCTGCAAAAATACCTGCGCGAGCGCGGTGCCTCCCCCATCGAAATTGCCCAAGCCCAAGAAGTCCTAGATCCGAGCGTCTTGACGATTGGCTTCGCCCGCCGTTTCGCCACCTACAAGCGGGGGACGCTGTTCCTGCGCGATATTGAGCGAATTAAGCGGATTTTGCTCGACCTCCATCCCGACCGGATTAAGGGCGGCGTGCACGCGACGCAGAAAAAACGCACGGTGCAGTTTGTGATTGCCGGCAAAGCCCACCCCCACGATATTCCCGGCAAAGAAGTCATCCGAGCGATTATTCACTTCATTCGCGAGCAGGGCATGGGGCATAACATTGTCTTTATCCCCAACTACGACATCAACGTCTCCCGGATGATGGTGTCAGGCTGTGACGTGTGGCTCAACACTCCCCGGCGACCTCGCGAAGCTTCCGGCACTAGCGGTATGAAAGCTTCCATGAATGGGCTGCTCAATCTCAGCATTCTGGATGGCTGGTGGGACGAGGCGGATTACGTCCGCACCGGCTGGCCGATCGGTCACGGCGAAGTCTACGACGACCAGAACTATCAGGACACTGTGGAAGCTAACGCCCTGTACGATTTGCTGGAACAGGAAGTGGTGCCCCTGTTCTACGACCGGGACGAGGAGGGGCTTCCCCGCAAGTGGGTGGCTAAGATGAAAGATGCCATCCGCATCAACTGCCCCCGCTTCAACACCGCCCGCATGGTGGGAGAATATGCCAAGCGAGCTTATTTCCCCGCCAGCGACCGCTACCGCACGATGAGTGCGGATAACTGCGCTGCCGCTAAGACCCTGGCTCAGTGGAAAACGCACCTGTTTGAGCGCTGGTACGACATCAAAATCCAAGATGTTGACATCTCCGAACCGGCTGATGTCCGCGTCAACCAAAATATTGCTGTTAAGGCTCGCCTCAACTTGGCCGGGCTCACCCCTTCTGACGTGCAGGTGCAACTCTACCAAGGGGCGGTGGATGCCACTGGGCACATTACCAATGGGGTGCCGGTGGTGATGGACTGCCAAGGTCAAGATTTCAATGGCCAGAGCATCTACACCGCGACGATCGCCTACAGTTCCTCCGGGTTGCAGGGTCTGTCCCTGCGCGTGCTGCCCAACCACCCGAACCTGAGCAGCTCTTACGAGCCCGGTTTGGTGCTTTGGGCCCACTCCTGACGGAGGGCTAGCGTGCCGGTGTTCCCGGCGCTGATATCTCAACCGCAGACATCGAGGTGCCTGAGAATGGCGCATGGGGCATGGCGCATGGGGCATGGCGCATGGGGCATGGCGCATGGGG
>CAZJNL010000827.1:0-3102 GCA_964546515.1 uncultured Oscillatoria sp. | reverse complement strand
CAGTCCCACTGCAGTAAGAAGCCATCAGATTTACGGGTGGCCTCAGTAGTAACCCGGACAGCCCCCATTTCTTTTGTACCAGACTTTGACCCGCGGCGACTAGAGTTTGTTACCAAAGAAGTTGACGCCACAGGGTACTGGGCATGGGGCATGGGGCATGGGGCATGGGGCGTGGGCATCGCTCTGGCAAAAACTCACCCCTCAAGGACCGGCCCCGCCCAACACATACTAAATAATCCGGATGATTATAATTTATGTGAAAGGCGTGCCGATGATTCACGGCGCTGTTTTGCGGGCATTTGCGGCTTAAATTTACAAAAAGTAATCAACCGTAATTCAGGAAAATTATCTTGTTTGCGCCCCTACTTCTGAGTGCCAGTACCATCACAGAGGTGGCGGTCGGTCGGTGCTACAGAGGGGTTATTCTTCAACAAGCCGGCGAGCCAATCGCAGCCGCGCACCAGTAAATCGTCGAGGAGTCGCTCATCGAGATCGGGCAAATTCCACAGAATCGCAGTTTTGTCAGCACCGGCAGAAACAATGGTTTTGCCGTCGGGGCTGAAAACAGCGCCGGTCGCCTCACCGGTATGGCCTCGCAGAGTCGCCAGCTCGGTGCCATCATTGCGCCAGAGTTTGACAGTTTTGTCATTACTGGCTGTGGCAATGGTTTTACCGTCTGGGCTAAAACTCACCTGCCAGACAGGACTGGTATGCCCCGTGAGAGTTTTGTAGTGCGCGTAAGACCGGCTGTTTTCGTCAAAGCGCCAGAGTAGGACGGTCTTGTCTTCACTGGCGGTTGCCATCATTTTACCGTCCGGTGAGAAACTGACGCTATAGACCGCAGCCTTATGCCCGGAAACGGTTTGCAGCAAGACACCATCGCGCCGCCAGAGTTTGACGGTTCCGTCCAAACTGGCAGAGGCAATCCCGCCGTCGGGGCTGAAACTGACGCCATAAACTTGATCCGTGTGCCCGCTGAAAGTTTGTAGCAGTACACCGTCTGAACTCCAGAGTTTCACCGTCTTGTCCAAACTGGCAGAGGCAATCGTCTCGCCGTCGGGGCTGAAAGCTACGGCGTTGACCCCATTGCTGTGCCCTCTGAGGGTGCGCAGCAACTGACCATCTTTGCTCCAAAGTTTCACAGTGCCGTCCCAACTGGCAGTGGCAATTGTCCTTCCGTCGGGGCTGAAACTGACACCCTGCACCACATTGGTGTGCCCGTTCAGGGTTTTTATCGGACTCCCGTCACGCCGCCAGAGTTTGACACTCTTGTCCCCGCTGGCAGTGGCAATTGTCTCCCCGTCGGGGCTGAAAGCTGCGGCGTTGACGGCATCGTCATGCCCTCTGAGGGTTCTTAGCAAGCTGCTGTCAAGCTGCCAGAGTTTCACGCTCTTGTCCTCACTGGCCGAGGCCATCATTTTCCCCTGGCGCGAGAAACTGACGTCATAGACGCGAGCGGTATGCCCGTAGAGCGTTTTGAGCGGGCTGCCGTCAGGCTGCCAGAGTTTCACGGTACTGTCAGAACTGGCAGAGGCAATCTCTCCGTGGGGGCTGAAACTGACACTCCAAATCACATCTCTATGCCCACTCAAAGTTTTGAGGGGGGTGCCGTCAAGTTTCCAGAGTTTCACTGTCTTGTCAAAACTGGCAGAAGCAATTATTTTCCCGTCGGGTGAAAAACTGACGCTGCGGACTTCAGCACTGTGCCCTTTGAGAGTTTTTATCAAGCTGCCGTCAAGCTTCCACAGTTTCACAGTCTTGTCCCCACCGGCAGTGGCAATCATCTTCCCATCTGGAGTAAAACTGACGCTCGTCAAAGAAGCGCTTTGCTTGGGGAAGGTTCTGAGCAACTCACCGTCTGTCTTCCAAAGTTTCACAGTCCTGTCATAACTGGCAGACGCGAGCAGTGTGCCGTCAGGGCTGAAGCTGACGCCCCAGAGGCCATCGGTATGTCCGCTGAGAGTTCTCAGCAACTGACCGTCCGAGTTCCAGAGTTTGACGGTGCGGTCCCCACCGGCAGTGGCAATCATTTTGCCGTTGGGGCTGAAACTCACATCCCTGACTGACAGGCGTCCCGCCTGTCCTACAGCGCCGTGTGTGAGTGAGAGGGCGAGGCTGCCGTCAAGATTCCAGAGTTTTACAGTCCCGTCAGCACTGGCAGAAGCAATTGTCTTGCCGTCGGGTGAGAAACTCGCCGCCCAGACAAGACTGCTGTGCCCCTCTAAGCGGTTGCGCTCTTTAATCCAGTAAACCGCCTGCAGCAAGGCGCTGACAACTTTAGCCCGAGTCTGGGGGCTGGCTTTTGCCCAGTCAGCTTGTTTCAGTGCGGTGCCTGCTCTGATAGCTTCTATAAGAGCTTCAAACTCTTGATTGGAGGCAAAAAGCGCTTCCGAAGATGTGCTGATAGCTTTAATCTCGTTTGTTTTTGCTTGCTGCGCGTATCGGACTGCAAAGACTGTGGAAACAGCCAGTATCAAAACTGCTGCGGCAGCACCGGCTAGCGCCCATTTCAAAAAACGATTCAGCCGCTCTTGACTGGCGAGTTGCGCTTCTCTCTTGTCCAATTCCAGGCTGGCACCCAAAAACTGATAGTCCAGATTGCTGAGACTTTTACTCACAGCCCACCCCAGAGCGTCCTGCAGTGCCTGTCCGCGCAACAGCCGAGAACTGTCCTGACAGTTAGAACCCAACCAGGCATTCAGATACGCCGAATATGGCCGCAAAGAAGCCAATTCCTTTTCAACCCAATTCAGATTAAAAACCTCCCGGTAAATCCGGTTAGCTACTCTCAGCTCACCCGCTTCCCTAACCACCAGCCCCGACAGCCGCAACTCCATCTGTTCCGGACTGTCGTCCGCCGGCACACTCCCCTGCTGCAAAATTTGCTGGTACAGCCCCAATAACCGGCCCGCCTTTTGCTCATTCCTCAGCAGCCGGTGGCGTACAGTCTTCAAATGCTCCGGCTCATCCTGAGCTTCCCAATTCTCAATAACCCGAGAGCGCACCATCCCCTCCACCACAGCTGAAACCCCCTCTTCCCCCTCACTCTTGGCGTTCTTGGCGTCTACCCTGCGGGAAGCCGCTAGCTCGCTATCGCGAGCC
>CAZJNL010000826.1:0-3103 GCA_964546515.1 uncultured Oscillatoria sp. | reverse complement strand
TTACAAGTTTTAGTGCGTTACCCTTGGGAACGCTACAGGGAAAGAGGTTTGTCAAAAAAGCCGGTTTCTGTTAATATGGAACTAGAAAGCACATTGTCATAAGATGGGAACGCAATCCTTAATTACAACCAGGCTCGCCCAGATTGGCTCTCAGCGAGATTGGGTGTGGCGCGGCTGGCAAATTCGCTACACCTACATCCGACCGGCTCTTGATAGTACCGGCAAACAAACCGGATTGCCGGTAATCTTCCTGCACGGTTTTGGCTCAGCCCTCGGACAGTGGCGCTCGAACCTGAAGCCCTTGGGCGAACAGCACCACATCTACGCTCTTGATTTTTTGGGGTTTGGCGCTTCCGAAAAAGCAGCAGCTAGATACAGTGTTTGGCTTTGGGCAGATTTAGTGTACGATTTCTGGCGCACCTTCATTGGCAAACCGGCTGTGGTGGTTGGGCACTCGCTGGGGGCGCTCATAGGGCTGACTGCAGTGGCGAATCATCCGGAAATGGCATGCGGCTTGGCATTGCTGACTCTGCCAGACGCTCAGCCAAAACAGCCGCCAGCTTGGGCGAGATCCGTGGAGCGAATCTTCGCAAATCACCTGCTGCTGCTGCCACTTTTTGAGATAGTGCGCCAGCCTTGGTTGCTGCGCCGCGTGTTGCAAACAATTTATATTCGCCCGGAGTTGGTTGATGAGGAATTAGTCGCCCTTTTTGCCACTCCGCCGCAAGACAGAGGTGCTCTGGCAGTTTTTTGCCGGCTGTCTCAATCGAGAAGTGACGATAATTACAGCCCCACTGTGAAAGATTTGTTACCAGGCGTGCGAACGCCGATTCTGTTGCTTTGGGGTCAGGAAGATAGGGTTGTGCCGTTTGCCGGGGCGGGGCAATTCAAGCTGCTAAATCCCAATGTGCGGCTGGGGGAAATTGAAAAGGCCGGTCACTGCGCTTTTGATGAGTATCCAGAGAAAGTGAATCAAGAAATTATCGACTGGATAGATAAGGAGGTGAGGGCTTCGATTTCACCGGCAGCCGGTTAGCAGGCGAGCGCAACGTTTGCAGCCGGCGTTAAGCCCTGTCGGCACGCCTTGCGCTCCCTCGCCCCCTTGCTATTCCCAAGCGCCTCAGGTTAATTGTTGCGATAGAAATCCGGAGCTGTTAAAATATGTTTGTAGCAATTAGAGAGGAATCCGTGGCCATTATTCTCAAGGAAGGCTCGCAAGGGCCAGAAGTCACCGAACTGCAGGTGTTGCTGGATTATGCAGGATACAGTCCAGGTGCGACAGACGGCATCTTTGGGCCGAAAACCAAAGCAGCCGTCCTCAAATTGCAGCAGGCTAAAAAACTCGTCGTCGATGGGGAGGTGGGGCCTAAAACTTGGCTGGCTGTCCTGGTAGCCCCTTTTATCTGGCCCGATCAGCCTGGAGTGTTTTTAAAAGAAGGCTCAACTGGGCCAAAAGTCAAAGAGTTGCAGGAGAAATTGAACAACAAAGCGAAGGCTAATCTAATCGCCGACGGGATCTTTGGGCCGAAAACCAAAGCAGCCGTAATCAACTTTCAAAAGTCTAAGGGCAGACCCCAAACTGGAATTGTGGGGGCGAGCGTTTGGGGCGATTTGGTTTGACGCTAAGATACCCTGTTCCAGACCGAATAAATCGCGTCTCTACAAAACAGACGCGATTTATCTCGTCTCTACAAAACAGACGCGATAAATTGTGGCCGAAAAAGTCCCGCACCGTGCCCTCGTCCTGCAGGAACCCGCTAAAATGGGATGTTGCGTTGTGAACCTCGCTCAAGCATGCGAAAGCTCGTGTGGCCGGGACTTTACCTTAGGCTACCTTGCCAGACTTCGTGAAATTTTTATGTAAAAAATCTAAATTTGGCTCACGGATTGGTAAGAAGACTTAAGATATTCGACCCAATACCTATGACCGAAATCGCTACCCCTGAGCTGCCGGCAGCAGAAGCTGCTTATAATGTAGAAAGTGCGGTTCTAGAACGCTACAAAGCTGGTGCCCGAGCTGTTGAACCGGCCCTGTGTTGCCCCTCTGCCGGATACGACACCCGCTACCTTGACATTTTGCCGCAAGAAATTATCGAAAAAGATTACGGCTGCGGCGACCCCACGCGCTATGTAAATGCCGGCGAAACCGTGGTAGACCTGGGTTCAGGTGCCGGCAAAATTTGCTACATCCTCGCCCAAAAAGTCGGCAAGGATGGCCAAGTCATTGGCGTCGATTTCAACGACGAGATGCGGTTGCTGGCAAGGAAGTATCAAGCTGAAATTGCCTGCAAAATTGGATACCATAATGTGCGTTTTGTCAAGGCTAAAATTCAAGACCTCGCCCTGGATTTAGACCTGGCTCAGCAGTGGCTGGACGAACACCCGATTACCTCCATTGAGCAGCTGGCGGCATTTGAAGCAGAATGCGAGCGCTTGCGGCGCGAACAGCCCCTAATCCCCAGCGACAGCGCTGATGTCGTCGTTTCCAATTGCGTGCTGAATCTGGTTCGCCCCCAAGACAAGCAGCAGCTGTTCCGAGAAATCTACCGCGCCCTCAAGCGCGGCGGGCGAGCCGTCATTTCTGATATAGTTTGTGACGAAAATCCCAGACCGGCAATCCTCAACAACCCGCAGCTGTGGAGTGGCTGCATTGCCGGCGCATTCCGAGAAGACACCTTCTTAGAAATGTTCGAGCAATCCGGCTTCTACGGCATCGAAATTCTCAGCCGGCAAGCTGAACCCTGGCAAGTCATTGATGGCATTGAATTTCGCTCCCTCACCGTCCGCGCCTTCAAAGGAAAAGATGGCCCCTGCTGGGAGCGCAACCAAGCCACGATTTACAAAGGACCCTGGAAACAAGTGCTAGATGATGACGGGCATATTTACCTGCGGGGTGAGCGCATGGCAGTCTGTGATAAAACTTACAATATCTTAACTGACCCCAATGGCCCCTATCACCGCGATATCCTGCCGGTAGACCCCTATCAAAACATTCCCCTAGAGGAAGCTCAAGCGTTTGACTGCCAGCGCACCGGCACCAGGCACCCGCGAGAAACCAAAGGCTCAGAATACCGGGAAACAGTTAGCAATGACAATGCCTCCT
>CAZJNL010000825.1:0-3106 GCA_964546515.1 uncultured Oscillatoria sp. | reverse complement strand
GTTCACCTGTCGGCCAAGCAGGTGGCCCTGGCAATCGCCAGCACCCTGGCCTTTAGATGAGTTAGGACTCGGGCAGTCAACTGGGGGTGCTTTCCAGCGTCAGACGCGATAAATCGCGTCTCTACAAGAGCCAGCTTGAGCTTAAGACGCGATAAATCGCGTCTCTACAATGGCGCTACCCCCTCTCTCCTGAAGTTTTTCCCGCGCCTTGCGCCGAGCAACCCATGAACTCTCAGCAAATTCAAGCCCTGTTTGACCGCATTGCGCCGGTTTATGACCAAATTAACGATTGGCTCAGCTTGGGCCAGCACCGGATATGGAAACAAATGGCGGTGAAGTGGAGCGGTGCGGCACCCGGAGATGTTTGCCTGGACTTGTGCTGCGGCAGTGGCGATTTGGCCCTGCTGCTGGCCCAGCAAGCCGGCCCAAAAGGCCACGTCTGCGGGGCGGATTTCTCACCGGCTCTGCTGGCGGTGGCGGCACAGCGGGACTTTCCCAGGCTCTACCCCAGCGCCCCCATCAGCTGGGTGGAAGCAGACGCCCTGAATTTGCCCTTCCCAGACAGCCACTTCGACGCTGCCACAATAGGTTACGGACTGCGCAACGTCACGGACATCCCCCGCTGTCTCCAGGAATTGCGCCGCGTCCTCAAACCGGCAGCTTCCGCCGCCATCCTCGACTTCCACCGCCCCAGCAACCCCAACCTGCGGGCTTTTCAGCAGTGGTATCTGAACAGCCTGGTGGTGCCGGTGGCCCAGCATTACGGCCTGACTGAAGAATATGCCTACATCAGTCCCAGCCTCGATAAATTCCCCACCGGCCCCGAACAAGTTGACTTGGCCCAAAAAGCCGGTTTTGCCAGCGCCACACATTACCCCATTGCCGGCGGTATGATGGGAGTATTGGTTGTTACCAAATAATAATTGTCATTGGTCATTGGTCATCAGAAAGCAGTCAGCCAAGGCTGATGGCTGATGGCTGGTAGCTAATCGCTCTATTGAATTGCCACCTTGAATTTTTCTGAGCTATTGCCATACATTATTCCGCCGGTTGCCGGTGGAATTATTGGCTATTTCACCAACGATATAGCCATCAACATGCTATTCCGCCCCTATCGGGCTTATTACCTCTTTGGGCGAAAGCTCCCCTTTACCCCCGGCTTGATTCCCGCCAACCAAGAGCGTCTGGCGAAGCGGATTGCCGACACCATTATGGGATCGCTGCTGACGCCAGAGGAATTGCAAAACTTGGCGCGTCGCCTGCTGGAAACCGAGCGCATGCAAGGGGCGATTCTCTGGCTGCTCAAGCTGGCGCTGGAGCAAGTCCAGTCCGATACCGAGCAGAAAACCGCCAAAATTATGGCCGGCATTCTCAAAGACTTGCTCGGTGAATCCTTCCCCCGCATCCTCAAGGTACTGGCTCGCCGCGAAGATTTCTTAGAACCCCAGCTCAATCAAATCTTTGACCAAGTTTTGCTGGAATTCCAGCTAACTGAAAATCAGGCTGTTCAGCTGTCAGACTGGCTGCTGAAGGTGGTCTTACCCCCTGAGGTGCTGCGGCAAGCTTTGGTGGATTTCCTGACAGACCGCAACATTCAAGCCCTTGATGAGGGGTTTCGGGAAAAAGCCAGCGGCACCTACTGGGTGGTGGCTAATTTGTTTGGCCTGCGCAACACCCTGACTCGCCTGCGCACCTTTTGCCTGGATGAAAAAGAAGAGGCTAACGCTCGCTTGGCTGAGTTTATCGAAACCCTGGGAATTCGCTCGCGCTTGAAAGAATGGCTGCAAAATGTTTCTTTGCAAAATTTGCCGATTTCCACAGTGCGCCAGCTGCGCAAAACCCTGCGAGAAAGTGTCCGCAACTACATTCAAACTCGCGGCACTGATTTGCTGCAGGGATTGAGCAAGTCCGTGGACTGGGAAAATATGTCCAAGTTGATTCTCAACCGGCTGCGGTCTTCGGCAGTGGTTGGCCAGTCGCTGGAAGTCGTCAGCAAAGAACTCGCCTTGATTCTGGAGCGCTATCTGGAGCGGGATTTAGAAGTCCTCGTGGCTAAAATGATTCCAATTTTGAATATTGACGAGGTGATTATTAACCGGGTGCGGGCGACTTCTCCCAAAGACCTGGAGGCGGCGATTCAAGGCATTGTCAGAAGTGAGTTGCAAGCGATTGTCAATTTAGGGGGTGTCTTGGGCGTGATTGTCGGGTTGATGCAAACCGGTTGGCTTTTCTTGATGAAATGACAGTCTTGGTATCTACCGCGTTCAGGCAATTACTCTCGCGTTAAACGGGGATAATTGGCAGGCAGAGGGTTCGGCTTCATCCGTTAAACGAATATTTAAATAATCAGCTACCGTTCAGTAGTATCTGTCACTTTTGGCAGCCCGATATACCCACACTGGATTATCAATTCCACTTCTGAATCTTCGGTAAGGTCGCGGCGGAGTTGGCGGTACAAAAGCACCGCCCTGATAAATGGAGCTGACTTTCTGAGACATTTGATTTATCCTTAAGGAGGGGAAAAGAGCAAGGAGTCACCACCCAGATTGTAGCGCGGATGGACAGCTGAAGCCAAGCGGCATCAAGCCTGGTTGAGGGCAGTTGCGGCACCGGAGGGACGCCTGTCCCAAAAGCAGGCCACTGTGGCAAGAAAAAGCGGATAGCGCATATCTGATGGCGCAACCGGAACGGCGGCGGGTCAAACACACCCCCCCAAACACCGGCAGCCGGTAATATAATGTCCGGTGAATTCCCCGTAATAAAACCCGTTGGTAGGGGCGGGTTTACAGATATCTTTTGCGGTGCTGGAACAATCTTGACAAAACCCGCCCCTACAGATATTATGGTTAATTGCCCGGATATGATAGAATATAGTCCTGTGGGCCATTGGCCGCCGGCTGTCCGGGAATTAGGCAATCGCCGCCTCTATTCCCAGCACCGAAAATTCTGTATCCTGGAATAGATACGCGAAATTAAGGAACTCAAATGACAGCGGAATCCTATATCTTTCTGGCCGGCGCGAGTCGGGGGGTGGGCCGAGAAATTGCTAAGTGCCTCCTGGAGGTGCCGGTGAAGGACGATGACCGGGAGCTGTCGCTGGCGAGCC
>CAZJNL010000824.1:0-3110 GCA_964546515.1 uncultured Oscillatoria sp. | reverse complement strand
CAGCGGATTTATGAATTGAAACCGGATTTGGTGATTACTGGCATGGCGCATGCGAATCCGCTTGAGGCGCGGGGGATTAATACTAAGTGGTCGGTTGAGTTCACTTTCGCTCAGATTCACGGGTTTACGAATGCGCGTGACATTCTGGAGTTGGTGACTCGTCCTCTGCGCCGGAATAACAGCCTGAAGGATTTGGGTTGGGCAAAGTTGGTGAAGGATGAGGCGAAGGTGTAATCACCCTCACCCCCTACCCCCTCTCCCATAAAGGGAGAGGGGAAAAAAAGTCGGCAGCCGGTGCAGGTGTGATGCCGGTGCACTGGCGACAGGCGAGACGCCGGTGTTACAAGAAGCGCAGGCGAGACGCCGGCACAGGCGAGACGCCTGTGCTACGCCCTATCCTCGTTGCCAGCAGGGGGGGCTGCTGCCTCTCTCTTAGCCTCTTTTGTTGGCGCAGGTTAAATGCAGAACAATAGGCAAGAGTGGAGTATGTTGTGCGGCGGATTGAAATGACGATTGATGGGCACACTTTTACTGCTCCTGTCGCGTGGCTGCAAAATAATACGGCGGATGTGATGCTTTTGGGGCGAGAGGTTGTGTTTGATAAGTTTAATATTGAGTTCAGGCAAGCTGCCGAGGAAATTGTTTTGACGTGGCGCGGGGATTCCCAGTAGGGACACGGCATTGACATATCCTTAAAGTCTGATATAGTATAGGAAGGGCGAACGAGCTTTTGATTTTAGGAACCCCACGACCGCTTGAGAAGCTGAGACGGGGAGGGGCCATCGCCAGAGCGGAATTTGAAGATGCCAGCTGGCTACAGGCCATCTGTTGCGTCAAGTGCTATTTATAAAAGGTCAAAAACTTGCGAGGCAGATGATATGGATTCAGGGGGAATTTTAGGAAGGGGTATTTCCCAATATAAGCTAGGAAAATATCAAGAAGCGATTGAGGATTTGAACGAGGTTATCCGCCACAATCCTAATTGTGCGAAAGCCTTACAATACCGATGTTTGATTCACATCAGACAAGAAAATAAGCTGTTAGCTATTGAAGACTTACAGAAAGTTGATCAGCTTATGGGCGACAGAGAATATGCAGATATATGCCAAAAAATCCAGGAATTTATTGAAAGTTATTGCCACAAGAATACCGAGCGTGACAGTGCGGAGGAAAGCAGCGAATTGCCTGCGGGAAGTAATTCTGTTATTTGGGATCTTAATTATGCATTCGTTCCGGATGATTTTCTAACAGATGAAGATGGACATTGGATCCCAATAGAGTGGGCTATAGAGTGGGTAAAAGTTGAGGATATCAGCGTTGAAATAGCTGAGGCTAAAGATATTTATTATCGCCAGAAAAATGCCCAGTTTCAAATGCTAGAACGCTGGCTTGAGAGACGACTGGATCGTGTTGAGGCTTTACAGAAGAAGCGTTCTGAAAATGCCAAGTTCCAGAAGGATCGATTGCAGAGCAACGGTTTGCCCTTGTGTAATTCGCATGAAGCGATTGCTCAAGCTATGAGAATTAGTGTTAAAAGATTGCGCTTTCTGGCTTTTTATCGCAAGAAACCCCACTATAAACGTTTTCAGATCCCGAAGAAGATGGGTGGGAAGCGGGAAATCTCAGCACCGATGCCGTTGCTGAAACAGGCTCAAAATTGGATTCTTCACAATATCCTGGAAAAGCTGGAACTGCACAGCGCTGCTCACGGCTTCCGTCGGGAACGCTCTATTGTCACGAATGCCCAGCCCCATGTCGGGGCGGAAGTCATCCTCAATATGGACCTCAAAGACTTTTTCCCCTCCATCTCTTACAAGCGAGTCAAAGGACTTTTTAAATCTTTTGGCTATTCGGAAACAGCCTCGATAATTTTCGCTTTGATTTGTACTGAACCGAAGGTAAAAGAGTTCCAATTGGATGGCCAAACTAATTCGTTGATCTCGTGGACAGAGCGTCACCTGCCGCAAGGTGCACCAACTAGCCCAGCAATTAGCAACCTTCTCTGCCGCCGGCTGGATCGGCGACTAACTCAGATGGCTGAACAACTTGGCTTTGTTTACACCCGCTACGCTGATGACCTAACCTTTTCTGCTTCTGGTGACAGCCTCCGCAATATCTGTAAAGTTTTCAAAGTAACGAGGTCAATTATTAAGTATGAAGGGTTTGATATCAACGAAGACAAAACTAGAGTTTTTCGCAAATATCGGCAGCAGGAAGTGACTGGCGTTGTGGTCAACAGCAAACTCAATGTCTCTAGAGAAACGCTCAAACGGTTCCGTGCCACCCTATATCAGATCGAGAAAGACGGTTTAAGAGGTAAGCACTGGGGACAGTCTAAAACTAACGACCTCATCGCTTCGCTTCAGGGCTTTGCCAATTTTGTATATATGATCAATCCTGAAAAAGGTGCTAAGTTCCAGGAGCTGGTGCGACGCATTAAAGAGAAGTACGGACGCAGGAAGGCTAAGGTTGAGCCGGTCAGTGAACCGATGAATCAATCTCATGTAGTTGCTCTCATTTATACTGAACTTAAGCAGTTGGGCTGGGACAAGAAACAGAGACGCGGGTATATGAGGGACGCCTACGGCAAGCAATCGCTCCAACAACTCACGGATGAACAGCTACTGGAATTACTTGAGTATCTAACCGACCTGAGATTACAGCTCAATCGCTTAAACTGGACTTTTGAAAGGGGAAGAAAATTTGTAAGTAAGAATGGAGATTATACGGAAAGCGTTTTGACTAATTTAGTATATACTCTAACTAAAGCTACTGTCGATCTCAAGGGCTTAGTATGCACTCCTGAAGAGGTACGCAGCTATCTGGAAAAAACCTATAGCAAGCACTCGCGCGGTATTCCGCTCACCGAAAAATTGCTGAAAGAATTGCTGCAATTGCTCAAATTGCTCGAATGAGATCGAAGATACGCTATTAGGCTTTTAATCTGTTTGTTACATAAAGTCTGGGGAGCGGACAGAGCCTCGTTCCCAGCCAGCGGCTGGGAACGAGTGGATAGAGATGGAGATCGCAAATTAAATGCGCAATAGCTTAACACCAGACCCGCACCGGACTGGCCATTTTAAGCTCCTGTAGGCTGTACAGGGCAGTCC
>CAZJNL010000823.1:0-3113 GCA_964546515.1 uncultured Oscillatoria sp. | reverse complement strand
GTTTCTGGCTGATAGTAGCAACGGGATTGTAGAGAGACGCGAAGACGGCATTGTAGAGAGACGCGATAAATCGCGTCTCTACAAAAGATTTCCCAGGCTCCGCTAAGTCACGAGGAAAGGCGGCTACGCCAAGCCCCACTCAGAATTTCAGATAACTCCACCGGCACGCCTGGTAAGGGATTTAGGTCTTTAAATTCCGAAGCCCCCATCGCCAAAATTTGCGAGTTTCTCAAATCCACATAACGGGTGTCCGTTAGGCCAAAGCTGGGAATCAAAGCTACGCCGTATTTTTCGATGAGAAACTGTTTGCCATCGTGCAAAGCTGCCAGCGGTATAGAGCGCAACCCAGAATCCATCACAAACACTGCAATATCTACTTTGTTGGCTTGCAGTTCTGGATCTATGGGTGCGACAATCCACTGATACAGCTGTTGGGCATACTTTAAATAGCTGGTGCTTTTCGTTGCTATCGGATTGGTTATTTCCCTGCGAAACAGACTGACAGCTTTGTTTAGAGATTCGCGGTCAAACGGCACAGATTTGCGAATCGATTGGTCCTTAACCCCCTCTGTTAACATTCCTGGATTCTGGGGAAAGATAGTCAGGGAATCCAGTCTGTTTTCCAGGGCAATAACGTAGGTCAGTACCGCCTTTTTCCCCGTCGCTTGATAGAGAGTGAAGAGCGCCTTACCTATCTCGTCAATTGTAGGAGCTTTACCGTATAAAGTTACGCCGAGTTGGGCGCTAAATTCTACCGCTTGCGCTTCTTCCACCGCTTGGACTGCCTCACCATTCTCTCCCTTTTGGACAATCTCCTCAAAACCCGCTCGGTCAACTTCACTTTTTCCGCTTATACCAGCCGTTTCAGAAGTTTCAGAGGGTTGCCCCGCTGGGGCGGGACTCTCTGGCTGTGTTATAATAGTAGTAGTATCCGGCACATTAGGGAAAGCATCGCACTGGTTGCCGGTTTGGTTGAGAGCCGGTCTGGCTGACAGCAAAATCAACAGCAGAGCCAAACAGAAGTTAACGCTAAACTTGAATAATTTCATGAGTTTCAATTCTATCTCAAAGAAAATCCGTAGCCAATCCCCAGAATGAATCGGGCACCGTCGCCGGCATTATTCGTAATATCAGTCACCGCCGGTGTGATCGCTAGCGGGATGTTCCGAAAGGGGACAAAGGAGACTCCCAGGGTCAAATCCTGACCCGTCCACTCGACGATTGCATTCACAGGTTCAGCCACTCGCACAGCAACGCTGCCGAAAGCGCCAATGGAACCGATATCCCTGTTTATATCCAACTCAGAGCGGAATTGTCCGCTGCCAATGCCGGCGGAAACATAAAGCCGGCTGAAGGGTTTTTCCGTACTTTCTCGCAGGCGAAACATCTTGCTGACGACACCGTAAACGCTGCTGCCGGCATCGGTTTCGCCCCAGACAATCGCATTCTGCCACCCAATCGCGACGGCAAAATCATCAGGAAGGGCGCGGTGCAGCTTGAAACTCACTCCCCCCCGATCTCCAAAACTGTCGGACAGATTGAAAATCGTCACCCCTACATCTAAACCCACTGTGTTTCGAGAGTCGCCAAATCCCATGCCATAGGCAATCGCTCCATCCGATTTATCAGTAAAGCGAGTCCGCCCTTGAAAACCAACACCAACCCCCCCACTTCCCCAGGATTTGCAGTAAGCAAATGGGGTAACAGAAGTAGTCGCGGGATATGATATCAGTCGCTGGCGTTGCTGACGGTTTCTCGATGGGCGCAGGGGAACTCTTTCCGGTTGAAATTGTTGCTCTCCGGGTGCAGTGAGCTGCGGGGTTAACTTGGGTGGCTCACCGGCACCCTCAGCGATTGCCGGCGGTGCGGCTGTCGCCAGAGGCAATATCACCGAAATGCGGCTGGGGTGCCGGCATTAATAAATCAACCCGGTGATCCCATAGGCGCACCGCCGGCAATTCCACCACTAAGCGCGGAGACGCACCCAACTTTTTTCTGAAATTTTTATTGACTTCTCCACTCAAACAAACCCGGTTTATCGCTCTTAAGAATGGTGTTTGTGGCGGGAGGATTGGGAATACAGACTCTGAGCTTAATTGCTCGATTGTGGGGGTTTCTTCACTAACATCCGGACAGTTATAATTAGTCATATAAGCGTGGCTGGTTTGAGTAGCCATAACTGTCACAGCGCTACCTGCCAGACTGGACATCCCCAGCTGGGAAACAACGATTAAAGACGAACCTCTATAATGAGCCGGTGAGAGCTTGACGAACTCCCGAGTAGATTGCCCTGACACTATCATGCTGCCTGAAACTCCTGCCTGTCAATTTTACATTGCAGATTTTAGAGCCTAGCTTCCTTGACAACTGCTAAAATACCTGTTCGGCTTTTCCCTATTTTGGCGCTTTTAATCCTACCACACCTAAGCGCGAATTTGCTCTTCTTGGAAGGAAAATACATTTTTTCGTAGCCGTCAACAAATCGTGATAGCCAACCCTAACAAACTCCCTGATTCTTCTCCCTTGGCGTCCTACTCTGCGGGAAGCCGCCGCGTCCTGTGGCGTCTTGGCGGTTAATAAAATCCAGCTCTCTCCCCATGTCGCCAGCGCTCACCGGCATCCCGCTAAAGTGGCCAATCGCGCGACGCGCTGGGGCCCACCTGCCAGCAACTTGCCGGTGGCGAAACCGTAATAATAGAACAAGTAGGTGCTAGCCGGTCGCTCATCCGGTGCGGCTGCGCCAAGCCATCTCAACCTTAGCGGAAAAAAAGACCATGAAACTATTTGGCTGTTGCTTGAAACTGATTCGCAAAAGCTTCGGCTTGCTGTTCATCCTTCTCGGAAGCATTCCCACCTTCCTGATCCCTGGCATTGGGCTATTCCTCGGTTTGCCCTTCCTGCTCATTGGTGCCATTTTGCTAGGGTGCTGAGCCCGCACAGTCGGGCCCACCGGCTGCCGGTAGCCCCTTAAAAACGTTTTGAGCCTAGCCGGTGGGGCTAGGCTCTTAAGAAACGAACGATATATTGATCAACGAGTCAAGTAAAAACGACTGCTGGATCGAGTGCAAACAATCTACAACTAGGGTGGACAATGTGCTCAGGGACTCTCGACA
>CAZJNL010000822.1:0-3118 GCA_964546515.1 uncultured Oscillatoria sp. | reverse complement strand
ATGGCGTAGTCTTTGACAGCGGACACCCCGAAATGCCCGAAGAAGGCGGTCGCGTGTATGCAGTGGAAATGCGGGGTAAAGAAGCGCTGCTCAGTTTCGGGCGGCGCGATTTGAACCTGAAAAAAGTGCGCGTCGGAGATAAACTCTGGAAAACCAGCGATCCGGAACTCGACCGGCAACTGCGCCAGACTTTTACCGGCGATAACCCGGAATTTCAGCGCCCGATTCATCTGGAAATACATGGAGAAGTCGGTCAGCCCCTGACAGCAATTGCCCGCGACGAACTCGGTCATATCGTTCAGGTGGAGTCGGCAATATCGCTGGTGGAAGCGCACACAAAACCCCTGACAGCAGAGCGGTTGCAAGAGCAGTTTGGCCGGCTAGGCAACACCCCTTTCTGTTTGCAGTCACTCACTAATAATATCAGCGGTGACGCAATGCTGCCGGTCAGCGAATTAAACCGACTGCGGCGCGAAATTGTAGCGCAGTTAGAACAATTGCGATCGCAGCCCCCGCGCTGGCATTTGCGCCCAGAAGCCCGCCTTGCGGATCTGCTTCCCGCGCCAGAACCCGTTATTCTTGCTTCCCCCAACCTAATTGTGCTGGTGCGCAATCTCAAACAGCTGCAAGCAGCCCTTTCTGCGGGAATCGAAACCCTCTACTGCGAATTAGAAGATCCCCGCGCCTACCGGCAAGCGGTGCAACTGGTGCGAGAAAACAAAACCGCACCCAATCAAACGATCTGGGTAGCGCCGCCCCGGATTGCCAAACCCGGAGAAAACTATATCTTGCAGCAAGTTCGCGTTAGCAACGCAGATGGATATATCTTGCGCAACTATGACCACTTGGAATACTTTGCAAAAGACCGCTGCGTCGGAGATTTCTCACTCAACATAGCCAATCCCTTAACAGCAGACTACTTCAAAAATCGCTTCAATTTAGAGAGACTTACAGCTTCTTACGACTTGAACATTAACCAACTCCAAGACTTGATCGCCAGTTGCCCGCCCCACTGGTTCGAGGTAACAGTACACCAGCACATGCCCATGTTCCACATGGAACACTGCGTTTTTTGCGCCTTTCTATCAACAGGAACAGATTACACCAACTGCGGACGCCCCTGCGACAAACATGAAGTGAAATTGCGCGATCGCACAGGCACCGAACACATTCTGCAAGCAGATGCCGGCTGTCGGAACACAGTATTTAACGGCACAGCCCAAACCGGAGCCGAATTTGTCGAGCGCATGCTACAATTAGGAGTGCGCAACTTTCGCATAGAATTTCTCAATGAGACACCCGAACAAGTCACACAGACAATTCACCGCTACCGGCAACTCCTGCAAGGGGAGATTCCCGGCACTCAACTCTGGAAAGAATTGAAACTCCTGCCAAAACTGGGCGTCACACGCGGTTCCCTAGCCACTTCCTGAAGTGTATAACGCCTCCTCTTCTTCCTTGGCATTCTACCCTGCGGGAAGCCGAGTCGCGCGTCTATGGCGTCTTGGCGGTTCATTAATAAAATATCAACCAATGACTCAACTACAGGCTTTAATTTTTGACGTAGACGGAACCTTAGCCGATACAGAACGAGACGGGCACCGAATAGCATTTAATCGCGCCTTTGCGGAAGCGGGATTAGAATGGAATTGGTCAGTTTCCCTGTATGGAGAACTGCTGGAAGTCGCGGGGGGGAAAGAGCGCATCCGCTTTTACCTGAACAAATACAGCCCGGATTTTCAGCCCCCCTCCGATTGGGACAAGTTTCTTGCCGGTTTGCACGCCCTCAAAACCAAACATTACCAGGAATTGCTCGCCACCGGCGCGATTCCTTTGCGCCCGGGAGTGAAGCGATTGCTAGAAGAAGCGCGAAAAGAAGGCGTGCGGTTAGCGATCGCAAGCACCAGCGCTTTGCCGAATGTAACCGCGCTGTTAAAAGAAACTCTCGACACTGATTGGTTTGAGGTAATTGCTGCCGGTGACATTGTGCCGGCGAAAAAACCCGCGCCAGATATCTATTATTATGTGCTGGATGTGATGGGTTTGGCTGCTGACGATTGCCTCGTTTTTGAGGACTCGCCCCAAGGTTTGCAAGCGGCACAAAAAGCCGGTTTAAAGACGGTTGTCACGGTGAATGGCTACACGGAAAAACAAGATTTTGCCGGGGCGAGCTTAGTTGTCAGTCACTTGGGAGAGCCAGAGCAATCTTTTAGTGTTCTCGTTGGGGATGCCGGCAATTCGTCGTATGTGGATATGGCGCTGGCGCGGCGCACCCACTCGCTGCCGGTAATTTAGTAGGGTGCGTTCCCCCCCTGGGGGGAAACGCACCTTAAGATTGATTTAATATTTGACAAACTGTCGTTTACCGCAGAGAGTGTGATAGACTAGGTTACGGACTCACTTGCTAACGCAATAAGGAAATGCAATCATGGACTTTTTGTCGGACACAGTAGCGCTATCGCGCATGCAATTTGCGCTGACAGCCATATTCCACATGCTGTGGCCGGTGCTGACCACCGGCATGGCAATTTATCTGGTTATCGTCGAGGGAGTGTGGCTCAAAACTCGCAATGCTGACTACTACTACCACGCACGCTTTTGGTCAAAACTGTATATCCTCAACTTCGGAATTGGGGTAGCCAGCGGCATCCCAATGGGATTTCAGTTCGGGACAAACTGGGCACCGTTTTCCGAGGCAGCCGGCAACTTTTTTGGCAGCGTCATCGGGTTTGAAGCCTCGTGGGCGTTCATGCTGGAGGCGGCTTTTTTGGGTATTATGGTGTTCGGGTGGGAGCGAGTAAACCCCACCATTCACTATCTGTCTACCATCCTGGTTGCTTTCGGAGCCAACCTGTCAACGTTCTGGATTTTAACGGCAAACTCGTGGATGCAAACGCCTGCCGGTGTGAAGTTAGTCGATGGCAAATTTCAGGTTATCGACTACTTTCAGGCGATTTTCAATCCGTTCATGGCGAACAGTGTACTCCACATGTTCTTTGCCACCTTGGAGACTTCCCTGTTTGTGATTGGCGGGATTAGCGCCTGGTACATTCTCAAGAATCGCCATCCAGCTTTTTTCTCCAAGTCTTTGAAAATTGCCTTGGCGGCGGCGATAGTA
>CAZJNL010000821.1:0-3119 GCA_964546515.1 uncultured Oscillatoria sp. | reverse complement strand
TTGAGGGCAGGCGAGACGCCTGCCCTACGGATATATCTCGTAGTCCAGGCATCTTGCCTGTCCCAATCACCGGAAGTGGGAGCGTTCCGGCCTTGTCCTAAACTGACTGTCCATTGCTATACTTAAATAATTTTGTAACATAAAACTGTACTTTGAGATCCTTTATGCCATCAGCCCAATTGGTCAAACAACTGCTGGCCCAGCCGATAGCGCCAGAAGGCTTCCAGCGGTACGGTCAGGTTATCTATCCGAGTCAAGACGGCAAGCCCTACGATTCCGAGGACGCCCAGCTGGCTCTCAGCAATGGGATTCCCCGATTTTACATTATGCGCCTCACCCACAGAGGCCGCAAATTTCGCCATATTACTCGCCACGTCAAGTGTACGCAGTGTTTGGGCTCTCTGGAAGGGAAGGAGTGGTTTATTGCGGTCGCCCCACCTTCAGAGTCGCCGGTGCCGACTTTGGAGGAAATCTCGGCTTTTCGGATTCCGGGCAATTGCTTTATCAAGTTAGAAGTTGGCACCTGGCACGCCGGCCCCTATTTCGACCATGAGTTTGTTGATTTCTATAATCTGGAGTTATCGGACACGAATATCACTGACCACGAAACCTATAATTTCCGAGCGAAGCGGGATTGGGAATTTGAAATTGTTTAGGGAGCGGGTTCTTTTTTCTAAAGATAAGTAAGCGGACAAAAATAAACGGAACATCAAGAAACCAGGAAACTTTAAGAAACCTGGTTTGTGGCCAAGAACCTTGGCCACCGGCAGTAGGGGCGGGTTTATAGATATCCTTTGTTTCCCACAGACATTTCGGGTGAACCCGCCCCTACAACTATAGATAATCAATGCTACCGGACATGATATAATGTAGAATGCTCAGTCGCGCCCCACACAGCCGGTGCGTTGGCGCGGCGGGCGAGATGTGAGTCAACTGGCCTAATCGCCCCAAGTTGAGATGGGTCGAAGCACTTGTGGAATTTCTGAATCGGGCGAAAACTCAAGTTGCGTCTCGCTCAAGGGGAGATAGCCAGAGGCGCTGAAAAATAAAAGCATCCTGCACAGCGCTATCCAGACCTCCGAATCGTATTCCCAGTCCTGATTTAAATTAGATTTGCACGCGATGGAGCGCATGGCCCAAAAGTAATTATTGCGGACAATCCCACCGCCTTTTTTGTACTTGGGCACGTCCTCCCGGTGGATGAATAGAATTTCGTCTTTGATTGAAGCTCTCATCGGTAAAGGTTCCTAAGTCAAAGTCAAGTGTGCGAAAAACTGTATGGATGGTTTCTCTTACAGCTGGCAATTATAATCCTAACAGGCAGGAGCGACGGCTGGAGCGCGTGATATGATGTTCGGTAGAGATGGAATTGTAGAGACGCGATTAATCGCGTCTCTACAAGAGATATACCGCAAAACCAGGCTGTGATTTAGCCCAACCCAGTTTTTAAAATCCCCCCCAATTGTTGATTCTTACTATGGCTCCCGAAACTGTATTCCCCCTGAATTTACACCCAAATTATCCACCCCTGCGAGTTTTGATTGTGGAAGACGATCCGGTGATGCAGCTGGGGTTGGAGCAGTCGCTAGCGGCTCACCCCCAGCTAGCCATCGTGGGACAAGCTGAAGATGGTTACTTGGGAGTGCGAGCGGCGCTGGAGCTGCAGCCGGATGTGGTGGTGATGGATATTGGTTTGCCGCGTCTGGATGGGATTGCGGCGACGGCGGAAATCAAAAAGGCGCTTCCCAATGTCCGGGTGGTGATGCTGACATCCCACACTGCGGACACGGAAATTATTGCGGCGCTTTCTAGCGGTGCGGACGCCTACTGCATCAAGGGAGCCAACGTAGACCGGCTGCTGGTGGCGATCGCGGCTGTTGCTGAGGGAGCAGCCTACCTCGATCCGCAAATCGCCCGCAAAGTTATCGATCGCCTCAAACCGCCGGCACCCGCCGGCAATTTCGCCCACCTGTCGCAGCGGGAGTTAGAAGTGTTGAAACTGATGGTAGACGGCTACAGCAATCCGGAAATTGCTGCCAGACTTTACCTGAGTGCCAACACGGTCAAAACTCACGTCCGCAACATTATGAATAAATTGTCGGTGGACGACCGGGTTCAGGCGGCTGTGGTGGCGCTGCGCTCTGGACTGGTTTGAGAGGGTTTTGGATATCCTGTATTTTTGGGTATTGGGAAAGACATGGGTTTAAAAACTACAGGATCCTGGATTTAGTAATTGCCAATTATTTCCCGTAGTTTGTCTACAGAAGCCACAGCTGCTTCTGTAATTATGGAAACAATCCCCGCTGGATTCGGTTGGGGAAATGGGCGGCAAAAACTCATGTTGAGGCTACCCGGATTCCCCAGGTTGAAGAGAAATCGGGGGAATATACTTGCGCCCATACCCTGAATCCGCTAGACTTGCCGAGTTCATGCCGGTTAGTATTGTATAACCGGATTGTTATGCCGCCTGTGAGTCTGGTCAGCCAAGCTCAACTGATAGGCGACTTCTGGCAATTGCCAAACCGGATTTGTTTGCCGCGAGGGTTGTATTATGGAGCCGGCTATGTCCCTACAGTATCCTAGATATACTTTGCAGTCACTGGTTGTTGAGCTGCGGGCGGCTAATCAAGGAATGCCGCCGTTTACTTTGGGGCGGGCGCTGCACGCTCTGGTGCTCAACTGGCTGCAACGGGGCAACCCGGAACTGGCGGAGGCGGTTCACGACAGCCAGGAGTCTCCTTTAAGTATATCAGGTTTAGTCGGCGAGCGCCGCCCGAAGGGAACCCAAGCCGGTGATCAGTTTTTTTTCCGCATTGGGGTTTTGGATGGCCGGCTGATTTCGCCCCTGCTGATCGGTTTGGAACACTGGGGCGGTTCTCCTCTTTCTTTGGGCAAGTTTCCTTTTGCGATTCGCTCTGTTTATTCTTTGCCGGGGACGCACCCTTGGGCCGGTTCTTCTGATTATTACGCGCTGGCGAACGCACCGGCTATCAGTAATGACGTGACGCTCTGTTTTCTCTCGCCCACGAGTTTTAAGCAGAAGCAAGGGGTGCAGCCTTTTCCTCTGACGGAATTGGTGTTCGATGGGTTGCGCCGGCGCTGGAATGCTTTTGCCCCAG
>CAZJNL010000820.1:0-3120 GCA_964546515.1 uncultured Oscillatoria sp. | reverse complement strand
AGCTCTTGCTTGAGAGAGCCTACCGCAGAGGCCGAGATCAAATACTCCACCCCCAGACTCTTCATGGCGTAGATATTCGCCCGAAACGGCAACTCCGAGGGCAAAAAAGCGTGGTTGCGCCCGTGGCGGGCCAGGAAAGCCACCCGCGTCCCCTGCAAAGTTCCCAAAATCAGGTTATCCGAAGGCGGGCCAAAAGGCGTGTCAACTCGCACTTCTTCCACATCTTTGAGGGCGTCCATCTTATAGAGTCCGCTGCCACCGATGATGCCAATCTTTACCTGAGCCATTGTCTGTACCTTCTAGCTTGCTCTTGCGCCAAGCTATTGTACCGGGAAACCAGGCAGCATCTCGTGTTTTGCCAATCTCCCTTCCGGCAGAAATCCGTTAAGGGGTAAGCGACACCTTATCTAGAAGTGAGATGTCAGTGACAAGCATCACTGCCAGGGGAAAAAAATATCACACTCCCTCTATGCGGGCAATCACTTCTGTGCTTTACAGAATTTTAAATAATAGAAATACGGCGTTATGTTATATAGTTTGAGTTTCAAAGAGACCGATGCAATATCAGGCAAATTTCCCCAAACTCTCTGTGGAAAACATCGTTGAGCGGATCTTGGCATTTCGCCAAATCACGCGCACTGACCAGCGTCTGCTCATGGCGGCACTGCTCTCTAAGGACTCATTTAACGAAAATGAGCAGAGCCAAATTAACCTGGTGTTCGACCGTCTGCAACGGGGATTGATTAGGGTTGTAGATTGAGTCCCGTGAAATTTCAGAAACCGGGTTTGTCCGGTTGCATGGATTATACATATATAAAGGTGTTGTAGGGGTGGGGGCGTCCTTACTACAAACGTTTGCCTGACTGTGGGGGCGGGTTTACTAACACCTTTCGCCTTGCCACAGATATATCGGCGCTCACCCGCCCCTAGTAACAATCTTTGCCGTACCGCAGATAGCTCGCGTAAACCCGCCCCTACCCTACAACAGCGATGCCAACGAACTTGATATCACTCATCTAGGTGATAGCTGAAAGCTCTTCAATTTTTTAGGCATTAAATTTGCCTTATTACCCCGCAAAGCCGGGGGCAGCGTGCTGCCAAAAAAAGCTCACCCGCTGCGTTCGCATATTATGCAATTTAAATGCAAGCAATCTTAGCGCTTTGGGGTGGGCCAGGGAAGCGTCCGGTCTTGGGCGAGTTGCTGGGAGACAGCTTCTGCCCCAAAACGGTTGAGATGGCTGGGGTCAGCAAAATAGTCATGCTGGGTGAGCCACCGGTTGGATAAGTCGCGGAAGATAAATCCCTCTTGCTCGGCAAGGCGCTGCATGTATTCCTGGAATTCTCGCTCACATTTGAGCCGCAGTGGATCTAAATACTCCTTAGTCAGGGGCAGGTTAACCACAACCAGGGGAATCTTTTGGGACTTGGCCAAATCCACGACGGATAGCAGGGCAACGGATTGCTCCCCTTCCAGGCGGAAAGAGGCATAGTCGCCGTCGTACTCACCCGGAACTCTGGGAAAGCGCTCATAGTAAGTAGCGGGATTGAAGCGGGTGGATACGGGGCTAAACCCAGTCAGCGCCACTTCCCTCTCAGACAGGCCGATTTTTGCCGCTGCCTGCTTCTGGTCTGCTTGCCCTCCTGCCGCTATTCGCTCAGCTAGACTTCCCCTAGAAAACGGGCCAGGAGAATATGAATAGTAATCTATCGGAAATGATGTGGCGCTATCCGGGGCCGGCTGATAGTTGGCCACCAGAGTAGCGCCAGCGGGGCCGGTGCCAGTGGAAGAGTTGCCCGGTGCTGCCGGCACTTGTGGGCGGAAATTGATAGGGTCTGCGATCGGGCGACTGGGCGCTGGGCTGGCTGGGGCTGCCGGCGCTGGGCTGGCTGCGGGACTGGGCGCTGGGCTAGCTGGGGCTGCCGGATCGGGGCTGGCTGGGACGGGCGGCTCGGGGCTGGCTGCGGGACTGGGCGCTGGGCTGCCCGGGACGGGCGGCGCTGGGCTGCTACCGGGCGGCTGCAGGACGGGACGAATGCCTTGGGACAAGCGCTGGTAGCCGGGGGAAGCGACGATGGCGCTGTAGGTTCGGTCGGCACGACCGCTGTTAAAGGCACGCACCCCATCCGCCCAGACAATCATTCGCGGCAACTGCTCTGGCGTCAAGATTTCCCGCAGCAGCACATCGATGACTTGGGCTGTCGCGCCATTAATGCCAAAGTTAAAGATTTTCAGATCCGCATATCCGCTCTTAACCAAACCGGCCTGCAAAACTACCGGATCGACGCCCTGCAAAGACCTAGAACTGCCGACAATCAGGATATCAGGTGGCCCGTAAACTTCCAAATACCGCAGATACAGCTCCAGTTGCTTGTCTAGCAGGGTGCTACCAAAAGTGGGGTAAGAAAATACCGGCGCACCGGCACCCTCTGACGCAAGTCTTGCACCAGCTGCCGGTGTGTTGGGCTGTAGCTCCCACAGCTGAGCACCAGCCAGCTTAATGACTGCGATCCAGGCAGGGAGAAGCGCTAAACAGAAGACCCATCTGTTCATTGGCTGTACTGCTCAATCCTCACATAACAACCAAAAACCACTGTACGTCATTCCCGACTGATCCGGCTGCACTAGCAAAAAGTGCAATCCCTGACTCAACTGCTTGCGCTGTTCGTAACTCGCTGCAGCAGCCGCCACTTCTTTATCCTCAAAGGTGGCCACAACCCACCGGTCTGCCAGTCCGGCTTCTAATACCAGCCCGTCGGGAGCACCGGCAAGATAATGAAGCGCCGCAGGGCGGACGTCCTGCAGCCATCTAGCCAATCGCATGGACTGACGCCCGCCATCGATCGCCACTCCGGGCACCGGCACCGCTGATGCCAGCCCCAAATTCAGCGGCAAAAGAGATTCTGGCATTTCCAGTACGGGTATGGGGCGACCGGCAAACGCCTCCTCAATGTCGCCGGCTTTCAGTGTGGCAAAGCGCCACCTCTCGCCCCACAGCTTTTCTGGCAGGGGCACCGGCGGCGCAAAGTCAATTGCCAGGGGATCGTAACGTTCGCCGGTATATTCGCTCATGCTGCCATATTCCACCGCCCGCTCCCGCAACCATTGCTTGAGGGTGCCGA
>CAZJNL010000819.1:0-3127 GCA_964546515.1 uncultured Oscillatoria sp. | reverse complement strand
CAAGCACGACATACCGCGCTCGTTTCCGGAAGCGGTGCTGAAGTTAGCTTTGGGCTATCCCAAAGGGCTGCGCAAAACGGAATACAAAGACCGGCTCGACCTGCGGGGAGCGCTCACCTTCGCCATAAGCCGCACGGCTAGCCAAGCCAAGTGCGTAGAGCACGCCTTCAGCCTGGAGGTGCCGAAGCGGGGGCAGCTGCGGCTTACGGTTCACATTGCGGATGTGGCCTACTACGTGCCGGCTGACTCGCCAATCGACCGGGAAGCCCGCAAGCGCGGCACTGCGGTATTTCTGGGAGACACTTTGGTGCCGCTGCTGCCAGAGAGCCTCTCAGAGGATCGCTGCTCTCTGCTGCCTGGGGAAGAGCGGCTGGCAATATCGGTGATCGTAGCGCTCAACTCCTCCGGGCAAGTGGTAGATTACGAGATTCAACCCAGCGTTATCTCTGTAGACCACCTGCTGACGCTCTCGGACGCTCAGGCGATTCTCGACCGGAGTGAAACCTCGGCACTGGCTCCGGTTCTTGACCAGATGCTGGCGCTTTCGCAAGCGGTGGCGCGAATCCGGCAGCTGCGGGGAGCGGTTGAACTGAATCTGCCGGCTACCCAGTACGCCAGCAACTTGTCTCCTTTTGACGATGAGGGGCCCCTGGGGGTGATAGCTACCTCGTCCCGCCCCAGTGTTGGCATGATGGTCAGGGAGTTGATAATCCTGGCTAACCAGCTTGTGGCATCCCACTTGCAAGCGCTGGCGGTGCCGGGAATCTACCGGGTTCAGCCAAAACCGGACATAGAAGATGTCCAAGAGTTAATCAAGCTAGCCGCCAATCTGGGAATGAACCTGGATCTCGAAGAGGAAGAGGACGTCAATCCCCAAGATTACCAGCGGTTTGCCATGCTGTTTGCGGGGTCGAAGTCGGAGCGAGTTCTCACTTATCTGCTGCAGGAAACTCTCAAGCAGGCTGCCTACAGCAGCACAGCCGGGCTTCACTTTGGTCTGGCCTTGACCTGCGGCTACACCTACTGCACTTCGCCGGTGCAGCGCTACGCCGATTTGCTGCTGCAGCGGTTGCTGTATGCCGTGTTTGAACACGGGCGCGATCGCCGCACCACCCGGGTTAAGGAGCGCGTCAACCTGCGCCACAGCAGCTCTAAGGGCCAAATTAACTGGAACGTCCTGCCGCCGGAGGTGCAGCACGAGCTGGAAGAGCAGCTGGCTTCGGCGATCGGCCACTTGGGCGATCGGGAAAAGGTGGCGCAAGAGGCAGAGGCGGATCTGGCTGGGCTGAAGAAGGCTGCGGCTATGAAGGTGCGCACCGGCGAAACTTTCTCGGGACTGATTACCGGCGTGCAGTCTTACGGGTTCTTTGTGGAAATTGAGGAGCTGATGGTGGAAGGGCTGGTGCACGTGTCCTCGCTTAAGGATGACTGGTACGAGTATCGCTCCCGCCAGCAAACTCTCGTGGGTCGCAAGAACCGCAAGCAGTACCGGCTTGGAGATCGGGTGGAAGTCCAAGTTAAAAGTGTGGATTACTACCGCCAGCAAATTGACCTGGTTGCTGTTGGTGGCGGTAGCGAAGCTACAAATGCAGATGAGGAGGATATGGCACCGCCGTCCCTTTTCAACCCTAATTTGGAAGACGAGCCCTGAGGAGTGGCTGCAGTCAGGGTGTTTAACGTGACAAGTGACAAAGCTTTACTGTGAGGAGTCAGAATCAGTGACCAGCAATCAAGCAATCGGTGACCTGCCAGAAAACCTCTCGTCACAAGTCACAACTCCCCGGTCACTCCCTGGGCCAATGCCGGCACGGCCCCTGATTTTGGGCGTTTCAGGGGCGTCGGGACTGATTTATGCGGTGCGAGCTGTCAAATTTCTGCTGCTCTCAGAGTACACTGTTGAGCTGGTAGCTTCTAAGTCTGCTTATATGGTCTGGCAGGCTGAGCAGAATATCCGCATGCCAGCTGAACCTAATGCCCAGGAGGAATTCTGGCGTCAGCAAGCTGGGGATGTCACCGGCGGCAAGCTGCGCTGTCACCCCTGGCAGGATGTGGGCGCTAATATTGCCAGCGGCTCTTTCCGGACTTTGGGGATGATTGTTATTCCAGCAAGCATGAGTACGTTGGCGAAGCTGGCTGCCGGTTTGAGTTCTGATTTGCTCGAACGCGCGGCTGACGTGCAGCTCAAGGAAGGACGTAAACTGGTTTTAGTGCCCCGTGAAACTCCTTTCAGCTTGATTCACCTGCGCAATTTGACCGCTCTGGCGGAAGCGGGTGCCCGGATTGTCCCGGCAATTCCCGCTTGGTATCACCACCCCAAGACTGTTGAGGATTTGGTGGATTTTGTGGTGGCTCGCGCTTTCGACCAGCTGGACATTGACTGCATCCCCATCAGCCGCTGGGAGGGACACTGAATGTTGTGAGTGCTGGGCGCTGGGTGATGTTATATCAAATCCGTCTGTACAGATACCAAAAATAACGCCTGCGGTGAAAGTATGCCTGACAGTCATAATTGTATTGATTATACGGATAAGATATAAATTTAAAACTCAGCACTTAACACTCAGCACTATGGAGGTTGACTGTGCGTGAATTTCGCATTTTGCTGCTGGTGGCGCTGTCGGGAGGGCTGGCCATTTTTGCGGCGCAAAACTTGTCGCCGGTGCTGCCGCTGGTGTTTTTGGGGGCGCAATCGGTGGCGCTACCGCTGTCTGTGTGGATTTTGCTAGCCGTGGCGGCGGGGGTGCTGACCTCGGAAGCGATTGCCGGTTTGTTCGGACTGTCGAATTCTCTGTTTGAGCAACAGTTGCCAACCCGCCGCCGCGAAGCTCCGCCCAAGACGCGCCGCTCGGATGTCGGCTCAGAGCGCCGCTCTCCGGCACCGCAACAGCCCGCTTATAGCAGAGAGAGCAATTTGGGGGCGGAGGGAGCAGGTGGCGCTGCCGGTTACGCTGCGGCTTCTGCAACCGCTGCGGCTTCCCAGTGGCGGGATTCTGAGGAGCAGGTCGATCGGACGCCAAGCTGGCAGGATAGGGAAGATTACTCAGAGCCGGCTGGCGAGAGTGCTCGGGAGAGGGAAGATCGCGAGCCGCCGGCTCTGGAAGTAAGCCGGGCGGCCCTCGATCGGGGG
>CAZJNL010000818.1:0-3136 GCA_964546515.1 uncultured Oscillatoria sp. | reverse complement strand
ACATGCATAGGCGGGTAAACTTTCTTATGCCGGCGAATTTTGTGCAATCAGTCGCACCGGCATCTCTACCATACGGGGTATTCACCGGCGCTCACCGGCCCCCTAACATCTATCTTATGAGAGATTTACATTCGCTTCCTGATTTTTTCCTATCCAACCCTTTTTGCTTCTGTCAACCCAGTTTGGCAAAGATTATTTTTAAGAAAGTCGCACTTATATAAAGAAAACGTAAAACCAGGCATGTCTTGGCCCCAAAACGCTCTCGTGGGCTGCGCTCCTGCTAATGGGGGGCGACGGGCGCGTGCTTGCGGAAGGCGTGGGTTGCAGCGCGGAGTGCGCCAGTTCATCCTCGCCGCCGCCCACCCGATGCACACCCACGCTAGTGGCTCGCTTTGCTACCCGCTCCTAAGAGTGCCGGTTGCCGCATACCGTATTGTTTGAACAGGCGTTTCGCCAGTCCTGCGTTGTTTGATTGCCGGCTTTCGCCCTATCCCCGCCGGTGACAATCGCTGGAACTCCCGTTTTTACGCCTTTTTCGGCGACCGCCCCCGAAAACCGCATAACGATGAAACGTACACGTTAAACCGTACAAGTAGCTAGACGGCGCATTTTTACAGGCTATCTTTAAGCGGATATTAGGGCTAATACCTCGCGGCTGCCAGCAGGGTGCCGGTGGTAGGCTACTGTGAGAACGCGGTGCGCGTCGGAGGTGCCGGTGTTGGGGTGCCGGTGCATAGCACCCAGAACAAGCGCAGTGCTGGAGGCGTGCCGGTGGCCAATTCCACGGGACTCAAGGCTCGGGCGGGGGGGTGCAGGGATGCCGGTGGACACGGTTGCGGCGAACAGGTGACGCACACGAGCAGGTCGCCTCCGACGCCATTGTTTGCGAATCTGCGTTACATCTTTACAGTCTGTTACAGTGTATTAATATTACTTTACAAAAAAAAGGGTGGAAACCTCTAGACGGGCATCTGTCGGAAGGGTTAGAGTAGGTTTTTCGAAAGAGTGCGATTCGTTCTCTCGAAACTCTACTATCTAGTAAGAGGGGGAGAGAGGTCAGGTGAAAACCTGATAACTTCATAGTCATGGGGGCAAAATTCCCCCCACCGTACCACAGGAGTGAATACATAGCCCACCGGTCGCGAGATGGTACCCCAGGGCGGCGGTGCAAGGGTAAATATGGCGGAAACTCGAAGCTAATTGAGAATCCCGCCATGTGTATTCAGACATGAATAACGCACAGTTAATTTAGTAGGAACCATCGTCTCATCACGTCAAGGGCAATTAGCAGGTTTGGACACCAAAATCAATGTTCCCCTTAGAGGGTAGGTGGTCTCCAGAGCAGAACTTGAGCAACTGAGCCACCCGAATCGGGTTCACCCGAACGGAGTTATAAGGGAAACTTGTCTGTCCGTGTCTTTTTTCACACAATTCCCCCGCCGACCATGCGCCCCCGCCCACCCCCTGCACACAGACGAATACCGCACACGAGAATAATACAAAACCACAAAAGCACACAATCAAACCAACAATTAACGCCATGACCACAGTAAGCATCTCCGCCCCTGCCATACCCCTCCAATACAAGAACCCACCAGGAGAATACGCCCCCCTACCCCCAGCCACCACCAAAATCGAAGTGTCGAACGCGACAATATTCCGAACCACAAATAACAACAAAGAATACCACCACATAAATGGCGAGTGGTCGCCTGTGCCGTCCGAGTACGCGCCAACCTTCAGTAACAATCAGCTCTTATTCACCCCCAACCCAGGCTCTCATAAATCACAAGTAATCTACGCCTGAACACAACGCATGACACCACACCCACAACACCGCCCCACAAAATTCCTTTCACACAACCCACCGCATGGTAACCCACGAGCATAAAATGCTAGATCCCACAACACAGAACTCGGAACCTCCACGCCAAAGTCCAATAGGGAAATATCCAGTATGATGGCAATTCCGCTCGTTCTTCCCCTTCCACCCCTAAATCTACCCCCCACACCCCACTCCTAACCCACCCACACCACCGGCCTTGGTATTCCCCAATGCGACTCGCCGGCACCCGTGCTCGTAAAGCTGGGAAACGCGCTCAACCATCCGTTCCACCGGCACCCGCGCCACCCCCAACCCCTGTGGCGCTCAGTGATATCCCAAAAAATCGAACCCCCACGATATGCGCCCGACAAAAGTTTTGTCCGGGTGCTTTTCCACCATTAATTCATCTAACACCTGATTCGTCGCCTTAATTGCACGCCGCAGCGCCCACCGCGACTGCGCCAGCACCAGCCAGTAATCCAAGTAGCGAACATAAAAGCAGCCCATCTCAGCCATCTTATCGTCAAGCGGCTTCAGGAACAGCGCCCCCATCAGAGGAGACAGGGGACATCCCAGGGATATCCCCTGTTGGATATCCGTATATTCCCCGCCATCGGAAACAAATCTCAGGAGGTACTGCCGCACCAACTCCAACACCACCGGCTCTCGCACGTAGTGCGCCACCAAATTGTAAAGGATTTCTTGGTTAATGCTGGCGTAGTAGCCCTTCACATCGGAGCGAAACACAAACTGATACTCGCGCAGATGGGCATCCACCTCCCGCACCGCCCCCTTGAGCCCCCCCGTCCCCGCAATATGAAAGCAACGGGGAGACAGGTGGGGTTGCAGCACCTCGTGGAGAACAATCGCCAACGCTTTCAAAACAAGCGCGTCTTGCGCCGACCAAATTTCTTTAACCTCTCCCTGCGCCCTCACACACCGCTGTTCCCGAAAGCGATAAGTTCCCGCCCGCAATTGCGCCACAATCAGCGGTTTTTTCTCAGCCCACCACCGCCGCAACTGCCAGACATCACTGTTGTGGTGGTAGTGTTGGCGGCGATTGCACAGCCACTCATACGCCGCATCAATTACCTCATCGCTAGTGACTCGTTCGATTAGCAGCACAGCACCCCCCCGCGAGTCAAGGGAGAAATACGGCAAATTCTCCCATCCCTATTCTACCAGCATGCAACGCCGTTCTTCGCGCTCGCAACGAAAAACCCGCCCTTGATAGCATTGCCCCCTGCCGGTATAGGCGAGCGCGTTTTGCTGACAATACCCCGCAATAGGTGCCACCGGCACCCTCAAACT
>CAZJNL010000817.1:0-3144 GCA_964546515.1 uncultured Oscillatoria sp. | reverse complement strand
GGGCTAAAGCCCAAAGTTTGTAGTTGGGCTAAAGCCCAAAGTTTGTAGTTGGGCTTTAGCCCTACCGCTCGCTGTCTGCGTTCCCCAAAAATCCTGCCGTCAAAATAGACTGGCTAGCAGTGAAGATGGAGAAACTTAATGCCAAAGAAAAGTGACCAAGCTTACAAAGGCAGAGGCAACTCAGACGTTTTATCCGGAAACGAGGAAGCTGAAAACTCGCTAGCCCATTCGATTCCGATTGACTCTATAACGCTGCCCCCTTCTCAACCCAGGCGCTATTTTGACGAAGCTGCTATGCAGTCCTTGGTTGAGTCAGTTAAAACTGACGGCATCCTCCAACCGTTATTAGTCCGCCCTGTAGAAGAGGGCAAATATGAGTTGGTTGCTGGGGAAAGACGGTTGAGAGCCGCCAAGGAAGCCGGTTTGACGGAAGTGCCCGCCATTGTTCGAGAACTGACGGAGCGACAAGCTTTACAGCTAGCATTAGTTGAGAACCTGCAGCGAGAAGACCTCAACCCGGTCGAAGAAACAGAGGGCATCCTGCAACTCCTCTCCCATCAGCTCGAATCTTCCCCAGAAGAGGTAGTGCGGCTGCTTTACCGGATGCTAAACGACGTGCAAAGAGGGACTGATTACGTTATCAGTCAGCCTGAAGGGGAAGCGGTTTCCAGGGTTTTTGCCAATTTGGGCCGGATGTCTTGGGAGTCATTCATCAGTAACAGGCTGTCTTTGCTCAAGCTGCCGGCAGATATTCTAGATGCCCTCCGCCAAGGGCGGATTGAGTACACCAAGGCGCGGGCGCTCGCTAAAGTTAAGGACGGGGAAGCCAGAAAATCTATTCTCGAAACGGCCATTGCCGAAGAGCTTTCCTTAACTCAAATTAAGGAGCGCGTCGCCCCTTTAAGAACAGGCGTTCGGGAAGAAAAGCCTGAAGAAAATCTCAAGGCTCGAATTAAGGCGGTTTTGATCAAAGCTAACAAGTCAAAAGCCTGGAGCGATCCCCAAAAACGAAAGCGATTCCTGAAAATTATAGCCGAGCTAGAATCCCTTTTGGCAGATTAGAGTTACCCAACGGGAGCGGGTTCTGCTGCTAGTGTAAAATTCTGGAACTTAAAATTTTTATAAGGAATGCCCAATCAATCGATAGGGCATTTACTGGATAGTACAAACTGAGAGGATGCGACAATCTCAAGTATCTAGACGACAGTCGCAGTTGGAGGATATGCATTGGAGGATATGCAGTGCCAGTCAATGCCGACAAACCCCACTTGTGGAAACCAGATATCGCCCAGTCGGTAGATTTTTACAACAGCTGGTTCATGCAGTTCGCTCCTGCAGCAAAGCCGCGACACTCGTCTAGCCACCACTGAGCAAGTCGAGTCAGCCTTAACCTGGACAGCCAATCTGACTGACATCGCGCCAGCGGTGCTGAGGCAGCATCCGTCTGTTTTGCCTATTTTGCGGATGGCGACAGCACCGCCCATTGCCCGCGATCGCCTGATCGGTTTAGCCGGGGTATCGCCCAACCTTGTCAAAAACATGGAAGAGAAACAGCGAATTCCGCCCCGGACAGACAGTGCCACTCTGGATGCTGAACTGATGAAAATCAGCCAAATTATTGCTCGACTGGCTGACAAAGATATCTTCCCCTGGCTGGAAAGCGGACAGCAGCCAACTGATACAGAAGTCCACCGAGCCGCTTCAATTGTGGCAGACCGTTTGTGCGGTGCCCTTGCCGATCCGATCGTTCGCAACGCTCAAGAACGAAGACAGATTGCTGCGATTAGGCAGTGGCTGGAACAGCGCGGTTACTCATACGTTAGGGGAGGAGCCGGATTAAATTTTGAAACAATGCAACCGGGGACTTTCGCAGTGCGGCTGAATATTCCAGTGAGCTTACAGAGTGGCAGCAAACAAATTAATATACCTGTTGATGTTGTAATTAAGCCCCTTCAGTCTGGTTCGGGTGACTTACCGCTACTAATTGAGGCAAAATCCGCCGGGGACTATACGAATCCCAACAAGCGGCGTAAAGAAGAAGCGATTAAAATGGCTCAATTAAAGAGCAACTACGGGGATAATGTCCGTTTCATTTTGTTCCTTTGCGGTTATTTTGACAGCGGCTACTTGGGCTATGAGGCAGCCGAGGGGATAGACTGGGTGTGGGAACACCGGATTGAAGACTTAGCGCTGTTTGGGGTATGAATATAGCTGCGACGGAATTAAAGCGGGCGTTGCGACAATCGCAACTGGATGGAGCCAAAACCCAAACGGAGCGAAACAAGCTGGGTCAATTTGCCACGCCAGCAGCCCTGGCTGCAGACATTCTGAAATATGCTTCGGCGCTGTTACCATCTGACCTCAAGATTCGTTTTTTCGACCCGGCTTTTGGGACAGGCTCTTTTTACTCTGCCCTGCTGCAGCAATTTCCCCCTTCGCAAATTGTTGAGGCAGTCGGATACGAAATTGACCCCCATTACGGGAACGAAGCGATTCAACTTTGGGAGAGCACGCCACTACATCTGAATCTAACTGACTTTACCCGAGCAATACCCCCCTACTCTGACGAGGCAAAAGCTAACTTGCTCATATGCAATCCCCCTTATGTCCGGCACCATCATTTAAGCAAGGTTGAAAAGCAGCGGTTGCAACGGGTAACAGAACAAATAGCGGGTGTAAAACTCAGCCAGCAAGCCAGTCTTTACGGCCATTTTTTATGTATTTCGGATGCTTGGATGGCTGAAAATGGTTTAGCCGGTTGGCTAATTCCTAGCGGATTTATGGACGTAAATTATGGACGGCAAATTAAGGATTACCTGCTAAATCGCGTCACATTGCTGCGGATTCATTGTTTCGATACCGCTGACTTACAATTTGAAGATGCGCTTTGCACGTCAGCAATCGTTTGGTTTAAGAAGGCTTTGCCACCAACTGAGCGTGCTGTTGAGCTCACTTGTGGGGGGAGTCTGACAGAACCTGAGATGTCCCTAATGGTGCCGGTGGAGACGCTACGCAGTGCAGCTAAGTGGACTAAATTTGGGCTGGGGGCTGACAGGGGGCATTCCAGCAGTCAGCCGGTGAAGTTATCAGATACTGTTTCTTGTGAGAAAATGCCTCTCTTCTCTGGTGGCCAAAATTCCTCTT
>CAZJNL010000816.1:0-3146 GCA_964546515.1 uncultured Oscillatoria sp. | reverse complement strand
AAGGCAGGAGATTTTCCCACCGGCATCTCACGCCTAACCCCCCACTCCTTCCCCTAACCCCTAACCCCTAACCCCTAACTCCTAACCCCAACGATGGCCACTTGGCGCTGCACGAAATGTGGGGCCTGCTGTTATCTCGACCCTGACGAGCGTCCCGACTTGGATGAGTATTTATCCCCAGAAGAGCTGGAAGTTTACCTGAGCATGGTCGGTGACGATGGGTGGTGCGTTAATTTCGACCGCACCACCCGAGAGTGCCGCATCTACCCAGACCGGCCTCGCTTCTGTCGGGTGCAACCCGATGTCTTTCAAGAGTTATACGGCATTTATCCGGAGGAGTTAAACGACTTTGCCATTGACTGCTGCCAGCAGCACATTGAGGACATGTACGGCGAGCAAAGCCTGGAAATGATTCGCTTTAACCGAGAAGTTGGCCCGTGATATCCCGTCCGGTCAATTTACCATAAGATGCGCCAAGCTCGGAGCTCGCTCTTGTAGAGACGCGATTTATCGCCTCTGGAATCGCGTCTGATTTATCGCCTCTGATTGACAGCGGTTTTCACGCTATTGAGTGCGGTTCGATCCCCCCAACCCCCCTTAAAAAGGGGGGCTTACTTCTTCCCCCCCCTTTTTTGATCCCCCCCCGCCGGGGCGGCCACGGGGGGCCGCCCCTACTTTGGGGGGAGCCAGAGGAAATTTTTTTGTTCACGGGGGTTAGGGGGGGATCAATATCTGTACCTCACTCACTTGGAATCTGCTATATCCGGTCTCGAATCGCGTCTGCCAGCGGAAAAGCCCGGATTTTTTGCCCTTTATTTCGGTATAGGGGCCAAACAGGCACGCACTCCCAGCGCCTTCCCCCCACCCCCAGCCCCCACCCGCTCGAAGGCGTCCTCTCAATTCCGGTTGAATACCTATCATTTAAAACCGCGGCTACAGGCCCCGTATTGCAATATTATACAGCTCTAATGCCGAGTGTCGGTGATAACTTAACTATGAGCAATTAACCGAAAATTATACAAGTCACCCGCGAAAAGCCGGTGGCAAGCCTCCCGCCGGTTCTGCGGTTCTGACGGCTTACTTTGCCGGTGCTATTTGAGAATCAGGCAAGAGTGTGATAAAAATGAAAAGAATATGAAAACCACTCAGCGAAGCCTAAGTGCCTGTGAAAACTTCCACCCTCCCCTACCGCGAGCCTGCTTGCCAGTCCGCTCAACCGTCAGTCGAGCCAGCGGCCCAACACTGGCCCGACGCAGCTGACACAGCCACTCAGATAGCTCAACCCTCTGACAAAGCGGGCACTCGGAACCAGACCGAACCGGCAAAGCAGCTCAGACAAGGAGCCTGGGGAGTGTTCGCCTCCACGTTTTTCACCATTTTTCTGGCGGAAATGGGAGATAAAACCCAGATAGCCACCCTGCTGATGGCTGCCGAATCCCACTCCCCTTGGGTTGTGTTTTTAGGCGCTGGGTCAGCTTTAATAACCACCAGCTTGATAGGCGTTCTCCTCGGTCGGTGGCTGGCGTCGCAGCTGTCGCCCAAAACCCTGGAAACATCAGCCGGCGTCATTTTGCTTTTCATCTCCGCCTCACTGATATGGGATGTGCTGCATTAAGTTTTAGTCCCTGGCACAAGCAAGAGTTTACAAGGAAAAAAGAAAAAGGATTCTTCTTCCCTGACGGTTCTTCCTTCTGCCCTCTTCCCTCTGACTTCGCAGCAAAGACTTGGGTGAAACAACAATTAGTAACTCGCAATTAAAAACCGATGAACTGGCAACTTTTAGGACTGAGCTTTATCACGGTGTTTTTGTCAGAATTAGGAGACAAAAGCCAATTAGCTGCCATCGCCCTCGGAGGCAGCTCCAAATCCCCCCGCGCCGTCTTTTTGGGCACAGCTGCAGCTCTATTGCTGACCAGCTTCCTGGGCGTAATCGCAGGGGAAGGTGCGGCGCAGTTGCTGCCGGCGAAATTAGTGAAAGCCCTCGCAGCCATCGGCTTCGCCGTCATGGCCATTCGCCTTCTCTGGCCAAGCGCAGAGTCAGCCCAAGATTGAAATGAAACCCCCTTTCCTTCGACGCTCCTTTGATGATCTGGGTGGGGGTGAGGGTGAGCAAAAGCAAATAAGGTGCGTTTTAAACGCACCCTATTTCGATTTGCTATTTGACTGCAGCTTGCTGCCGGTAGAACAGCGCCAGCAGGGTGCCAGCCGCTCCTAACTTCAAAGCTTCCAATGCCCAGTAACTGCCGTGCATCTGATTCATCGCCACCGGAATTTCAGCAGCCGTCTCGAACAGGTTCAGCTGCAGCCCTAGAGCGCTCATGTACGGGGTGAGAGCGTAGGTATCCACCAAAGCAACAGTTAGCAGTAATGCAGATAAAATAATTGCGGTTCTACCTTGATTGCCAGAAGCGTAATGGGTGCTGTAAAGAACCAGCGCCCCCGTCAGTGCCAGACCGGCGCACAGCAACTCCAGGCGATTAAACACCCAGAAAAGCGAATAGCCAGCTGTAACGAACCCCGGTTGGGTCATCATACCCGCTGAATAAAGAGCCGGCATGAACACAAAGTCCAGAATAGCACTGGCGCTCAGCCAGAAGGCCAGCGTAAAGATGACAGCAGTTTGCCATGCGGGGCGTTTTGATTCAGTTTGAAAAATGGCCGCCATATATGTACCTCTTTTTGCCTTACCCTCAGCTTAGCGAATCTCTTCCCAAAGGAGTGTAAAAAATCTTTGCGAAGCTACCGCCTATCTGTATAAAGACTTATTTACATGATTTCAGCGGCGGGGTGTAAAGAAGTGTTACAATCCGAGAAACTTCAACAAAAATGTGCTAGGCAATTTTGGTGTCCTGTGCCAGATGTCAGGCGCAGTGCTGCAGTGAGGAGAGCACTCCGGGCGCGGGCGGCAGTTCCGTACCCTGCGGGAAGCCGGTGAGCCGGCACCGGCAGTGCGGCGGGCCCATGACAGGGTTTACTTTGTCCCGCCTCCCCGTCTGCTGTCAGCCACCACCACCCAGAAGGCAACCGATGTCTGGGGAGCGACTATAGCGTTTCTCACATAGCGTGAGGTACATTTTTCTCTTTCGCCCTGTATCGGGGAGGGGAGACCGAATAAATCCGGTCTCTACAAGAGGAGAACCTCTGTA
>CAZJNL010000815.1:0-3149 GCA_964546515.1 uncultured Oscillatoria sp. | reverse complement strand
CCTTGGCGTCTTGGCGGTCGATCATTCCCCAGTAGGGACACATCAAAGCGTGCCCCCACCTTTCTTGCCGGCTCGCCCGCTAATTCGCCTCAGTGCCGAGAAGTTCGGCGATCGCTTGCCGTTCCGCCGGCGGCTGGGACGGCATAGTTTTGCGGACGTCAGTAATCAGCCAGTCCAGCGCCGCCGCCTGCAGGTCAATATTTTCGCCCGTTTTGTCAATGCAGTAGCGACCGAAAACTAACTTGTCCACCAGTCGCGCCCCTTGTCCCAAGCGGGAGTATTCAAAAATCACGCTGTTTTCGACAGTCGCCCCACTGCAGACGCAGCAGTTGGGGCCGATATAGGTCGGGCCAATAATCTTCGCCCCATCCTCAATGCGGGTCATACCGCCGATATAAACCGGCCCAGAGATGTGCACTTTGTCCCAGTTCACGGCAACATTGATGCCGGTGTAGATGCCGGGAGCCACTTCTTTGCCGGGAATCGCCACATTTTTGATTTCCCCCAGCAGCACGTCCCGCACCGCCCGCCAGTAGTCGGGGACTTTGCCAATATCCACCCACTGAAAGTCCATCGCAATGCCGTAGAACGGTGCCCCTATTTCCACCAGATGGGGGAACAGCTCGCTGCCGATGTCGTACACCTGGCCAGAGGGCACATAGTCCAGCACTTCTGGCTCAAAAATGTAAATGCCGGTGTTGATGTTGGTGCTGAGGGCTTCTGTGACGGAGGGCTTTTCTTGGAAGGCGACTATCTTGTCTGTTGCGTCTGTCACCACCACCCCGTAGCTGGAGACTTCCTCTCGCGGTACGGATTTCATAACCACCGTCGCAATCGACCCTTTCTGTTTGTGCCACTTGACCGCTGCTGTTAAGTCCAGGTCTATCAGCGCGTCCCCGCACATCACCACAAACGTGTCGTCAAAGAACGGGTAGAAGTCCTGGATGCGCCGCATGCCGCCGGCAGATCCTACCGCCTCCCCTACCAGTTCGCCCTCCACAATCCGACCTTCAAAGGAATAGGCAATCTCCACCCCAAACCGCTGACCGTCGCGGAAATAGTTTTCTATTTCATTGGCCAGGTGACTGACGTTGACCATAATTTGGTCAAAACCGTGCGAGCGCAGCAACTCAACTAAAAACTCCATCACTGGCTTTTGCAGGATGGGAATCATCGGTTTGGGAATGGTGTGGGTAATCGGACGGACGCGGGTTCCCTTCCCAGCCGCCAGAATCATGGCTTTCATAGACATTTATTTTCAATCTGAGGCCAATCTATTTTAATCAATCGATACTTAACAGTTATTTCCTCAATAGTCGCCGGCACTCGATCGAGGCCACCGGCTCACAGCGCCTGCGGTAGGGCCCGGATTTTCAAGTCTCGGTAGAATTCCTCTTGAGTTAATTCCACCTTCGACTGAGCCGACAGCAGCAGCAGCGCCCAGAAAACGCCCACCCGGTGGTCGTTGTACTCTCGAGAAGCGGTCATCTGTGCGGGCGGGTGCGGCTCACCGGCACTCTGCCGCGCATTCGGCGACCATCGCTCCAGCAGTTGCTCTAGCTCCAGCCAATCCTGATTTCCAGCGATTTGCAGCCAGTGTTCCTGCAGAAACCGCTCCAAAGCGGCGGCGAGTTCCGAGAGATTTTCCTGGTGAGCCAGCTCGGCGATGGCGCGAACCGCCTGCGCTTTTGATCCAGACGTGGGACGGCGGCGGCGGGCGCGGCTGGGAGTGTCTTGCATCGCTGCAGCCATCAGCTGCAACTGCTCGATCAGCTCTTGCAGAGTCACCCGGCGTCTTTGCGGTGGCTGGGCGACAGCGCGGCGGCGCAGCTGGCGCTCCAAATGCAGCTGCTCCCGTCGCCCCGCTCCGTCTTCGCCTTCAAGCAGCGCTTCTTCTGGGGGTTCTGGCTCCTCCTCTGGCGATTCCGAACGAACCAGACTGTCAGCCTTGAGCAACACCAGCATTGACGCATACAAAAAAGCCTGCCCCGATTGGGACAGGGCGACTTCCCGCTGGAGTTGGCTGGCATCACCCACCGGCACCACCTGACTCAAGTAGCGATCGATGACATCAATCACCTGGACATCCCAGGGGTCAATCTCCCCCCGCTTGGCCAGGTCAATGAGCAGGGCGATCCCTATTTCCGGCACCGACGCGCCGGCGCGCCGGTCAACCGAGGCTAAGCGATCCTGGGACAAGCTTCCTTCCATTCTCAGACCTTTATCTGTTGATTCGCCAGCACCGCACAGGCACTATTATCTAGGAGGACAAAATTAAACTGCTAGGTCGGAGGCGACCGAATCCCGGTTCCTGAAAGAAACCGGGCTATCGTTACCTGACAGTTTATTTATGCCGGCCCACAAGGTCGCGCTCCCACCGAGCCCCCTCTAGCAGGGGAGCGAGAGGTTGCTGCAGCCTGCTTAAGGCTCTCACCGGGCCTCCGCTTTAGTGGGGGACGCATCATTAGTGAGGGACGCCTCTGTGGTGAGGGGCTCGCCGGCAGGTAGCAGCCGCTGCTGCTCTTGCATTTCTACCTTGAAGCCTTCAATATCTTGCTCCAACTCCTCAATGCGGGCTTTTTGTTTGCGAAGTTGACGAATGGTTGGCAGGGAAGCCAGAAACCGCTGCAACCTAGTCCACACACCAAACAGCCAAGCCAGGAAGGCTCCAAGCCCCATCGCCAGAAACAGTTCTAGGGACAGGGGAGCTTGAAACTCTACGCCTTCCACGATTTTAATGGTGGCGAGCTGTGTGTTTTCGATGCTGAATATCAGCATTACTAAGCAAAATACGAAGATGAGCGCGAAGTTGATCAGTCGCATCAACGGACTCCTGCATCTTGGGGTTCAATTGCCCATTTTACGAGGGCACCGGCACCAATCAGCACTGCCAGAGGCAATACCCACAGCTCGCCGGTTGGCTTGCCCGCCCTTTGGCTTTATCTTCCCGTAGCTCCGGCTGAGCCAAAGCTGTACCGTCTCTCACTTCCGTTTGATAAATTGAGTTTATCCTCAAGGAAGCCACGGGCAGACACTCGCCGCACAAACAGCTGGCGGACTGGGATGCCGGTCATATAACTAACTCAAGTTGCTACCTACAAGTCATTGCATCCAGAGCCCCCCGGGGGATCTCACCTGACTCACTTGGT
>CAZJNL010000814.1:2739-3151 GCA_964546515.1 uncultured Oscillatoria sp. | reverse complement strand
GCCAACCTCGCCGGAGCGATTGACTGACAAAAATTCATTTACGCAGGGAAGATTCGGAAATGTTTAAGGTAACAGGGCGCATACTTCTGTGGCTGAGGGCGAAAACTTTTAATCTGTTGATTCTAGCCGGCATGACACTGCTTGTCTGGGGAACGATATCGCCGCTGGGAACTCTGGTGTGGTGGGTGAGTGAAGGCGCTCAGAGTCTGGGGTTGAGGAAGAACCGCCCCCAACTCCCGCCAGCCCAAAAGATAGCCAATCCAGCCGCCAAATCTGCCAATAAAAATTGTTATATTATCTTTCTCTCCGGGGTGGGGGATTTTTCTGCGGATGAATTAGATCCCGGTGAAAGCTTTTTTCTAACTCGTTTAGAGCAGCTTCATCCGAACTGCGTAGCGGTTGCGGATGTTTT
>CAZJNL010000814.1:0-2729 GCA_964546515.1 uncultured Oscillatoria sp. | reverse complement strand
TCAGCGGCGAACAAGAGTCTGGGAGGACAGCGACTGCTGGCACCGCTGTGGCGCTTTGCCCATCACCCAAAAGCTGGGTTAGAAATAGTTAGTGTGCTGATTCAAATCCGCAATCTCTGGCGCTTCGCAATTTCCGCAGATCCTCGCTACGGTCCTATTTACAATAAGGGGATTGCAAGTTCGATCGTGAACCGGATGAATGCCAAGGTTACCATACCGGCTTCTCCCGCTCAACCTATTAAAATCATTCTCCTCGGTACGAGCGGTGGCGTGCAAGTTGCCCTGGGCGCAGCCACTTATCTTAAGGAATGGCTAAACGCAGAAATCACCGTCGTTTCTCTGGGTGGTGTCTTCCACGGAACCAATGGATTTGATGCGAGCGATCGGGTGTACCACTTGCGAGGATATCGAGACTCGATTCAGAATATAGGCGGCATTATTTTCCCCACGCGCTGGCTGTTGAACTTTACTTCTCCCTATAATAAAGCGCGTTGGCAAGGGCGCTATACTGAAATTAAAATTGGCCCCCAAGCCCATGATGGCCCTAAAGGTTATTTCGGTCAAGATATTGCCAGTAAAAGCGGCCTCACCTATGCGTTTTTAACACTCGAACAGGTTAACAACCTTCCAATTTGGAACAGTCCAAAGCGAACCAATACTGCTAAGCAGTAAGCAGTAGGGTGCGTTAGCCAAGCGTAACGCACCCAGACATTTTTATCGGGAATTGGCAACCCACTCAACGATGCCATCCGCAAGCGCCGACGCCAATTTTTCCTGCTCCTGCGGATTCACAATCCACTCAAACTCAAAAGGATTAATAATAAACCCCAATTCCAGCAGAACAGATGGAGCTACCGCCGGACGAGTCAGCGCCAGATTATTCCAAAACACACCATAAGAAGGCCGGCCCAACTTTTCCACCAAATAGTTGTGCAAAAACATCGCCAAGCTTTCGGCTTGCGGCTGATACCAAAACGTGCCTATACCTTTCGTGTTCATCGCATCGCCGCTATCGGGCAAAGCATTATAGTGCAGGCTAATAGAAAGGTTTGGCTCCTGTTTCTCAATCATCACCACCCGGTCTTGGGGATACAAATCATCATCTCCTTCCCGCGTCATAAACACCGTCGCCCCGCGCTTTACCAGCTCATCTCGCAAGAGCTTCGACACAATCAGGGTTACGTCTTTTTCGGGATAGCCATTCGGCCCTTTGGCACCGAGGTCTTCCTTGCTGCCGTGCCCCGGATCGAGGACAATCTTAACACCGACAAGGGGCAGAGATCCGCTGCTTCTTGCCGGCGGGTGCCGCAAAGAGAACACCAAAGTTGTGCCCTCGTACCGCAATTTGTAGCCCCACTGCTGCTGCGATTTGAGATTAAAAGTATATTCCACCTGTCCGGGCGCAACCTGCTGCCAGTCGAGGCGAGAAATCACGGGGTTATTATCGAGGCGAATCGTGTCTGTCTGGGCGGTAGTGTTGTGCAGCGTCAGCGTCAGGGTGCTGGTGCCTTGGCGCACACTCACCGGCACCGGCAGCTGCAGCGGGAATCTCACCTCTGTGGCGTCGCCAACCTGACGGGAAGCGATCCCGCGAATCAGGGAGCGAGGCGGCACCCCACCGCTGAAGGTGCGCACTTCCTTTTGATTTATCCACGCGCCGTAATCCAGACGCACCCACTCGCCCTCGCGCCCAGTAATCGCCCCCTGCGTGCCTTTGGGCAGAGGAGTCAGGCGAGAATAGTCGGAACTCGGGCCGGTTCGCGCCACACCGGCATCTGCAGTCACCTCGGCAATCTCCACCGGCACCGGCGACAGCACCGAAATTTTCCCTGGCCCTACCTGAGTTTTTGTCTGGCCATTGAGCGCCAGCTGGAACTGGGGTTGGCCCAAATCCCCCGCTGCTGCCGGTGCCACCGCACACCCCCGGTACTCTCCAGCTGATGTGACCGGCTGATTTTGGCCCGTCAGCACGGCGTTATTTGCCGGCAGCGCTGCTTGCGACTGCGGTATCAGGGGAACGGTTAGATTGCTGAGGCGCACGGAAACTGTAGCGTTTGCCGGTGCCACCGCGCCAAAACAAATCAGTTCCCCCGGCATTCTTGCAATATCGACTGCCGGTGTGAGAGAATTTTCTGCAAACGCCAGCCCCACCGGCAGTACCGGCGCTGCCGACTCCCGCGTCACCTTAATTTTTAGTTCTTGGTTTTCATAGCGCAGCGTAAACTCATTTTCTCCCAGCTGCAGGGGAAAAGTGGGGGCGAAATGGCCGGCTGGACTGCGCTCAATCGCCTTGCCATTTACCAGCACTTCCCCATTCGGCGGCGCTGTGCCTATCAGGAAAATCCGGTCTGATACAGTCTTGTGGTCAGCCGGTGGGTACGCCACAAAAAGCGCTTGTTCTGCCCGAACTGGAGACATAATTACAGACCCTAACAACAAAGTCAATGCTATAATTTTTCGCATTCCGCCCTCAAGCCACTTAAACCTTAAAACCAAAAGTTTGCATTTTTGTTGCCTCGGGCTGCCATCCGCTGACCTCACCAGGCTGAAGCTGATTATACACCCTGAGGGTGTCAGTTTCCGGAGTTGAATCGATTTTTAGTTTATAGCACAGGCGAGACGCCGGTGTTACGGTTCTGCGAGCGAAGTGGTGGGGATATTGGGGGAAAAAGGATGCCGCGCCGGTGGATTTCGGGCGCTATTCCCAGACATTCTGGCGTTTTTCATAT
>CAZJNL010000813.1:0-3165 GCA_964546515.1 uncultured Oscillatoria sp. | reverse complement strand
AAAACATGTAGATGCACCCTGATGGACACGCCCAGCGATTGGGCGTTTTTTGTTTTCGGAAAGTCACCCACTGTCGCTCCAACACATCCCCGCCCCCTGTTGTGGCGGGGGGTGGCGAAAAAATGAGGCAATCCTCCTTGATTATCTGTGAGCCAAAAGCAAGCTCGCTACAGTGCAACCCACCCTGATGGTCAAACCCCTGAGCGGGCAAACGCCTTATGGAGCGGGATTGGGATATCGCGCGTGCACCGCATCGAGATCCGCCAAAATTTCCTTATCCAGCACCACCTCAACACTGGCCAGATTTTCCTGCAGCTGCTCAACAGTCGTCGCCCCGACAATCGTACTCGTGACAAACCAGCGCCAGCGCACAAACGCCAGCGCCATCTGAACCGGACTCAGCCCGTACTTGCCGGCAACTCCCACATACGCCGCCACCGCCTCAGACACGTTCGGTTTTCCATACCGGCGGCCAAAATTTGGAAATAAACTCATCCGCGCCATATCCGGCGGTGCTTGCAGGTACTTGCCGGTCAGCGTGCCAAACCCCAGCGGACTGTATGCCAGCACCCCCAAACCCTCCCGCCGGCACGCTTCCGCCATCCCCACCTCAAACACCCGATTCAGCAAATTGTAAGTATTCTGCACTGACACCACCAACGGCTGCCCCAGCAGCTCCGCCTGCTTGCAAAACTCGCACACCCCCCAAGGCGTCTCATTGCTCAGCCCCAGATAGCGAATCTTGCCCGCCTTTATCAAATCCCCAAACACCGCCAGCTGTTCCGCCACCGGCACCGTATCCCGCTCCTGAGTCGGGTCATAAGCCGTTTGGCCAAAGCTAGGCACGTAACGGTCTGGCCAGTGGATTTGGTACAAATCAATATAATCCGTCTGCAGCCGCCGCAGACTCTCACTCACCGCCAGTTCCACATTGCGGCGGTCGATTTTCCTGTCCTTCCCCCGAATCCAAGCCATACTGCGCGTCGGGCCGGCAACTTTCGTGGCCACAACCAGCTTGTCCCGCTGCTGTTTAACCAGCCACTGGCCGATATATTCCTCCGTTCGCCCCTGAGTTTCTTCCCGTGGCGGTACAGGATACATTTCCGCCGCATCGATGAAATTCACCCCAAACGCAACCGCGCAGTCCAGCTGCCGGTGCGCCTCCTCAATCGTATTCTGCTGCCCGAAGGTCATCGTGCCGAGGCAGATTTCAGAAACCCGCAGCTCGCTAGAGCCAAGTTGGCTGTACCGCATCCCTTTCCCTGTAACGCTTTCCAGCACCCATTCTCTCTCAACTGATATCGAATCCGCCTGGAGTCACTGTAAAATCGGCAAATTCATCGCACCGGCAGCAGCAATGTCACCCCGTGAATGCGGTAAAATATGAAGTTTGTCAATTTAGGGGAAAGGAGGGTGTTTTATGGCAGGTAGCGAAGTTCGGGCCGATCTCTGGGTGAGCGAGTATATCACCCCTTGGGACATCTACGTTCACGGGGTGACGCGAGTCCTGGCATACAAAAAAACCCAGTATCAGGAAATGTACATCGTAGAAACCGGCGCTTACGGCAAAGGGCTGGTGCTCGATGGCAAGTGGCAATCCTGCACCGGCGACGAGTTTCTGTACCACGAACCCCTGGTACACCCAGCTATGATTTTTCACGGTAGCCCCCGGAAAGTTCTCATCCTCGGCGGCGGCGAGGGTGCCACAGTTCGGGAAGCGCTGCGCTGGAAAAGCGTTGAGAAAGTAGCGATGGTTGACATTGACGGCGATGTCGTGGAAGCGTGCCGCGAACACCTGCCGGAAATGCACCAGAATGTTTTCGACGATCCCCGCCTGGAGCTGGTGATCGGGGACGCCCTGGATTTCTTGGACACCACCGGCGAGCAGTGGGATGTGGTGATTTCCGACCTGTCTGACCCCATCGAGTCCGGGCCATCATTCCAGCTGTTTACCAAAGAGTATTTCGAGAAAGCCCGCCGCGTGCTGTCGCCATCTGGATTTTTCGTGCTTCAAGCAGGGCCGGTCAGCCCAGCGGAACTGACCCTCCACGCCCGCCTGGTGCGGACGGTGAGTGCGGTTTTCCCCAATGTCAAATCCTACACCAGCTACACCCCCAGCTACGGGGTGCCCTGGGGGTTTGTGCTGGGTTCCGCTCAACCCATCGACAGCCGGCCCGAACCGGAAACCGTCAACCAGCTGCTCGCCGAGAAAACTACCGGCGGGTTCCGCATGCTGGACGGCACGACCCTGCTGGGGATACTGCAGCTGCCCCTGCACCTGCGGCAGGCGATCGCAGGCGAAACCCAAGTTTACACTCTGGCAGAACCGCCGAAATTCTTCGGTAAAGGATCTGCCGGCCAGTAGTTTTGGGGAAAGCCTCTCGTTCCCAGAACCGACTTGGGAACGAGAAGGGAGTTACAGGGATTAACCGCTCGCCGTTCCGGTTACGTTAAGGCAGGGGGGAGGGGGAAAGTTTTTGTTTAGATATGGTGTATAATAAGGTAGGGATTTTATTAACAGCAGAGGGCACAGAGGCGCAGAGGGAGGATAAGAAGAGCGTTTGTTGGGGTTGGCTATTATTGCCGGTTTAGAGCAAAATACCGGGCGGGAATAAGGAAAAATGCTGTTTGGCACAATTGCAGGATTGTCTCGGTTGGGTTAAGGTGGGGTTAGCCCCACTTGGGGAATGAGTGAGTTGATTAGAATGAAAACATCAACCCGCTGGAACAATCGAATTAACGGATACCTGTAGGGGCGGGTTCACAAACAACCTCTGACACTGACAAACATGCTCAATAAACCCGCCCCTACCCCCGCGAATAAACCCTTTAGACTAATCAAATTAACGGACATGAGCTTAATCCGAATCCTTGCTGCAATCTTTTTGCCCCCTTTGGGCGTGTTTTTGACAGTTGGTATTGGCGGTGCTTTTTGGATTAATATTGTTTTAACCCTGCTGGGCTATATCCCGGGCATCATCCATGCCATTTGGGTGATTGCCAAGGAGGACAAGGCTAGCTAGACACCTGCTCTTGCTTGCAGGCTCCCTGAAACCCACCGGTTGCTGGAACGAGAAGTGAAGATGGCAAAACAACAGTCAAGACCAATGCCTAATCTGATTCACGCACCGGTGGGACTGATCGCCGGTGCGACTTATCCGTTGC
>CAZJNL010000812.1:1960-3171 GCA_964546515.1 uncultured Oscillatoria sp. | reverse complement strand
CCCCCTTAACCTTCTCCCGGGTTCCCAGTTGGGGGCTTGGGGCTTGGGGATTGGGTAATGGGGCATGGGGCATGGGGCATGGGGCATGGAGCATTGGGTTACTCGTGAAGCCTAACCCCTAACCCCCAACCCCCAACCCCTCATCCCTAACTACAGACCTAGCTGATTGCCGCGCCGGTACTGCTGGTACGCAGCAAAAAACAGACCCGCCAGGGTGACGAAAACCAGACCCAGCACAATACCTGAAAGCAGAGGCTCTACCATTTTATGACTCCTTGTGTCTCGCGCAATAAATTAAGGTTTTTTTCCCATTTCTCATACTACTAGCTCTGGAGTCATAAAAAAGAGCGGCGGGCTGTACTTCTACTCGGTTAACCCCTCCCCCAACCCCCAACCCCCAACCCCCAACCCCCCGCCGTGAGGAGAGGGGAATCTCCTTTCCCCCTTTCCTTTCTAGGGAAGGGGGGTTGGGGGGATAGGTCTTCACTGCCCATCCGGTGCCGGTGGAGAAGCTCCCTGGCCAACCAAATCTCCATATCCGCGCTTGCCCACACGGTCTGGCACTTTTAAGCTATGTTAATAATCGAAAAACTTTTTGTTCATCTTTCTTTAACTAGAGACGTTTTGGACAAGCAACTGGCCAAACCCGAACGGCAAAGTCAGCTCCTGCAGTTGGCCTTGGTGGCGCTGGCAGCTTTTCTTGCCATCCTGCTGGTGCTTGTGGGCGTCTACCAGTTTCAGATGTCCGACCCTTATGTGAAAAGCGTTTTATCCCTCACCGGCAACCCAGTGCAAGGACACGCCATCTTTCAAATGAACTGCGCGGGCTGTCACGGATTGGAAGCCCACGGTCGAGTTGGGCCAAGCCTGGATAGCATCTCCCAGCGCAAGTCGCGAATTAGCCTCATCCGTCAAGTCATCAGTGGCGAAACCCCCCCCATGCCGCAGTTCCAGCCCACGCCGCAAGAAATGGCCGATCTGCTCAAGTATTTGGAAACGCTGTAGCTTGGGCATGGGGAATTGGGCATGGGGCATGGGGCATCGGGCATCGGGCATGGTCTGATTGGTTATTTCCCTACCCCCTCACCCCTCACCCCGACCCCCCCACCCCGAATATCATGTCGGGTAAAATGTACTTAAAAAAAACATACCCCCCATAAATCTTTTTAAATATCCCCAGAGTAAATATATTGGCTCAATTTTTTTTTCAG
>CAZJNL010000812.1:0-1950 GCA_964546515.1 uncultured Oscillatoria sp. | reverse complement strand
CCACCCCATAACATCATGTCTGGTAACTTGACCTCAAAAAAACCTAACCCCCCTTAAACCTTTTCCAAACCCCCCCTCTCCCCACGTGGGAGCGGGGGTTGGGGGGTGCGGGGGCGCTATCGGCGGCTTAAGAAAAAATCTCATCTTTTTCCAACTCCCCCTCACCCCAAGTGGGAGAGGGGGTTGGGGGGTGTTGTAGTGTGAAGTGCGGTTAATCAACCAGACATGATATAACCCCTCACCCCTAACTGAACTGCTGGGCGTAGAAACTCGCATAACGACCGGCACGCTGCAACAGTTCCTCATGGGTGCCTTCTTCGACAACGCACCCCCCCTCCAGGACTAAAATGCGGTCGGCGCGGCGCACAGTAGCCAGCCGGTGGGCGATAATAAACACAGTCCGGTCGCGCATCACCCGCTCCAGAGCTTCCCGCACCAAAGTTTCCGATTCCGAATCCAGGGCTGAGGTGGCTTCATCCAGAATCAGAATCCGGGGGTTGAGCAGCACGGCGCGGGCGATCGCAATCCGCTGGCGCTGACCGCCCGACAAATTAACGCCGCGCTCTCCCACCCAGGTGTGATAGCCATCGCTCTGCTCGCTGATAAACAGGTGAGCGTTGGCAATTTCAGCTGCCGCCTGTACAGCTTTCAAGTCGAACTGAGCCTGACCGAAAGCGATATTTTGGGCAATGGTGCCAGAAAATAGGGTAACATCCTGGGGGACAATGCCGATTTGCCGGCGCAAGCTGCGCACAGTGACATCTCGTATATTAATGCCGTCGATGAGAATCTCACCTGCTTGGGGGTCATAAAAACGGGGGAGCAAGTTAACCAGTGTGGTTTTACCGGCACCCGACGGGCCAACCAGAGCGATCGCTTCGCCCGGTACAGCCAGCAAGCTTAAATTTTGCAGCACTGGGGTGCCGGCATTTGGGGATTGTTGGGGATTGGACAGGCGAGACGCCTGTCCTACGGGTTCTGGGGATTGTTGGGGATTGGACAGGACAGACGCCTGTCCTGCGGGTTCTGGGGTGTCGTAGGTAAAGGTGACGTTGCGATATTCCACCAAGCCGGTGACAGGAGGAAGAGCGATCGCGTCTGGCTTTTCCACCACTGCCGGCTGAATGGCTAAAAGTTCAAAGATGCGATCGCAAGACGCCTCGCCTTGCTTGAATTCGTTGTAGTTGCTGGTGGTCAGGGCAATGGGGTCAATCAGCATTGCCACTGCAGCCACATAGCTGATAAAGCCAGTACCCGTCAAATTGCCTCGGGAAATTTGCCAGCCTCCCAGGAAAAACAGCAGCAGCACGCTCATCGCTTCCAGAAAGCCAACCACCACAAATTGCAGCGCCTTTACCCGCTCTGCCAGATATTTCGCCTGCCGGTTGTGTTCGGCTTCCTTGGTCAAGCGGTCAAGGGCGTACTCTTCAGCGGCAAAAGCTTGCACGAGGCGAATCCCACTGAACATTTCAGTGAGCAGAGAGGATAAATTGGACATGCGAGTTTGAGCGCGGCGGGAGATAACCAGCAGTCGCTCGCCGAACCTGCCAATTAACAGCGCCATCAGTGGGGCAACTATAAGAGTACCGAGAGTCAGCTGCCAGTTGAGCCTGATCATGTAGCCCACAACAACAATCAGCTGCAACACGCAGGGAACAAACTGGTGGAAGACTTTATTGATCACTTCCCCAATGCGGTCGATGTCTTCCGTGAGCCGGTAGGACAAGTCGCCGGTTTTGGCGGTGACAAAGTAGCTGAGGCTGAGTTGCTGCAAGTGCGCGTACACTTGTTTGCGCAAATCTAAGGCAATTTTCAAAGCCGCTTTAGCCATCAGGGCGTCTTGGCCATACTGCACGGTGCCCCGAATCAGGAAAATGATGGCAGTCAAGCCGCTCAGCTGGGCGATCGCAGCCACATTGCCCTGGCCGATCAAATCCGCCATGCGACCGG
>CAZJNL010000811.1:0-3173 GCA_964546515.1 uncultured Oscillatoria sp. | reverse complement strand
CCCCTTTTTAAGGGGGGCTAGGGGGGATCTGGGGAGTGAGACTCAAGCGTGCCTAAGTCCTATTGATATTAACTTCTGTTTAATCCCGCAAGGCTAGCCACTACTGTAGCCAACTCTTGTGGCTCAGCCGGCTTAGTCAAGTACATTTGGAAGCCCGCCGAGAAAGCTTGCAGCCGAACCTCTTTAGTCGAGTATGCCGTCAGCGCAATCGCTGGAATCTTGCCCCCGTGCACGGCTTCAAAGTCCCTCACCCTGCGGAGGAGATCGTAACCGTCTTGTTGCGGCATCTCAATGTCGCTGATTAGGACATCTGGCTTGAATTGTTCCAGCCGCTCGAGCGCCTCACCGGCGGAAAGTGCCACTTTCACTTCCGCCCCGAACTGTTCGAGCACCAGAGCAATCACTTCGCATGTATCGGCACAATTGTCAACAACCAGCAACTTCAACCCCTGGAGAACTCCTGGACTGCCGGCGGGCACTTGGCTTTCAGCAGATGAAACCACCGGCTGAACTGCTTCATCCCTCGGCTTGATGGCGATCGCCGCTACGGGCAACTGCACAGTAAATGTCGCGCCCCGCCCGGCTGCACTGCTCGCAGAAACCGTCCCTCCATGCAGTTCCACTAGGTTACGAACGATTGACAGCCCAAGTCCCAGTCCGCCGTTATTCTTCTGGCTTGCAGTATTACCTTGCCTGAAGCGGTCAAATACATAGGGGAGAAAGTCAGGACTTATTCCGCAGCCGGTGTCGCTGACTGATATTTCAATACGGGACTCAATGCGCCGGCACCGAACAAGCACCTCTCCTCCTTCGGGGGTGAACTTAACCGCATTGGAAAGCAGATTCCAAAATACCTGCTGCAAGCGCTCCGGATCTCCAATCACCTTGCCGGAGGACAAATCAGCTGCAAACTCCAGTTGAATGGATTTAGCTTCAGCTGCCGGTTTCACCACCTCAATCGCCGCCTTAATAATCGGTTCCAGGTCGAGGAGGCTGGTGTTGAGGCGGAGTTTGCCCTGAATAATACTCGACACATCCAAAAGGTCGTTGATGATTTGGAATTGCAGCTTCCCGTTGCGCTCGATGATATCAAGCCCCCGCCTTAAAGCCCCTTCATCAAAATTATTCTGCAGGCGGATTAATTTAACCCAGCCAAGTATGGCGCTCACAGGTGCTCGGAGTTCGTGAGAGACGACCGCCAGGAACTCATCCTTCAGGCGGTTGGCTTGCGCTAATTGCTCTGCCTGCTGTTGCAGCGCTGCCTCGGCTTGTTTGAGCGCAGTAATGTCCCGGCTAACGCACAATACAGATTCAACTGAACCATCCTTAGCCAATTCAGGCACAAGAAAACTTTGATAGTATCTCGTTCCGCTGGGGGTTGTCAAGTCTTCGTCAACAACAAGCTCTCGCCCCGCTGTAAAGACGTGCTGGAGGTTCTGCTGCCACTCAACCACTTTTTCCTGTGGGATTCCTAATTCTGTAAAAGTTTTACCAATAAAAGTGTTGCTCCCTATTCCTACCGATCGTTCTGCCGCAGGGTTGGCGTAAAGATAGCGAAATTCCCTGTCAAACCGGGCAATAATGTCAGGCGAATTTTCTGCCAGAGCTTTGAATGCCTGCTGGCGACGGTACAGTTCCTCCTCAGCCTGTACGCGCTGGGTGATATCAGTGGAGATGCCACAAATTGCATAAGGGACACCACCGGCATCGCCCAGGGGAAACTTGATGGAAATGTAGGTGTGCGGCCCATCTTTCTCAGGGATAACGTCTGAGAGTTCTAGAGGCATTCCAGATTCGATCACCTTTCGGTTATTCGCCGCAAAGGTATCAGCTATCTCTTGGGGCCAAACCTCGTACAGGCTCTTGCCTGCAATCTGCTCTACCTCGAGGCCGAACAGGTTTTTACACCGGCGGTTGACGAACAGGTATCTGTTCTGAGTATCGACGACATAAATAATCCCCGGCGAGTTATCCAGAATCGCCTGCAGGTGCTCGTTCGCCAATCGCAGCGCCGCCTCTGTCTGCTTGAGATCGTCAATGTCTGTACAAGTCCCCACCCACTTGATGATTTCGCCGCAGGCGTCAAACACCGGCACGACGCGGCAGAGAAACCAGCGATAGGTGCCATCCGCCCTCCTGTGGCGGTACTCGAATTCGGTGGCGGTGCCGGTGCCAACAGCCTGCGCCCACACTTCCATAAGGCGCGGCTGGTCTTCGGGATGGATGAGGATGCCCCAGCCCTCTTTATTGACTCGCTCGACGGTGAAGCCGGTGTACTCGCGCCACTGCCGGTTAGCATAGTCCAGGGTGCCATCCGCTGCCAGTGTCCAGACGAAGTGCGGCATGGCTTCGGCAAGGGTGCGGTAGAGCGTTTCGCAGGTAGCGAGCGCCTCTTGAGCCTGTAAGCAGTTGATTGTGAAATTTTCCAGCGGTTGCTCCCCTGGAATAGATGCAACCGGACGTGATTTCAGCGCTGCGACTGTCCAGCTAATCAGCAACCCCTCCACCAGAAACAGGCACAGTTGCAAGGCTTCTCCGGGGCTTTTGACAAGCAACGAGAGCTCAGAGAGAAAGAAGTAGTCGCTGACTAAAGCCGCGAGAGCAGTGGCCAGCACCCCGGGCCATAAGCCGCCATACCAGGCGCTCACCATTACAGAGCCAAAAAATAGGAGAAAAGGGCTTTCTAGTGCTAGCGGAGGGTCTAGCAGCCGCTTCAGCAGCAGCCCCAGGGCAACAGCTAAAACAGAAAAACCGTAGCCCTCCAGACGGGAAGGCGTTCTTTTCAATACCTCTAGCCCCCACACGATCATATTTCTACTGTAATCCTGCTTCCCGAAGTTGAAAAAATCAAACTGTATTTTATGTTACCGGAAGAGTGACCTGTAAGGAGCAATTTTTAGAACTTACAAGTTACAAAAGTCTCTTGACACTCCCCCTGTAAATGTGATAATAAAATGAGGCTTTATGGCTAATCATTGGGCGCAGATGCTTGGCTCGCTTGTCGGCGCTCCCATCCCAAGTCCCCGGCGACCGAAGCGTGCAGATGGTATCAGTGAAATCACTGATATTTTAACTGTCATGGCTCCCTGGGGTTGAACCCCCCAGCGGCGTGCGGGTTACATGTATAGCAATGGACAGCTTGTAGGGTGCGTTCCCCCTTGGGGGAACGCACC
>CAZJNL010000810.1:0-3174 GCA_964546515.1 uncultured Oscillatoria sp. | reverse complement strand
AATCAGCTGGGCCATCGCTTGCAGGTAGCCCGGTCGCTGATACCAGGAGGGGATGACGGTGTATTCCATCCGCTCGAGGGATGGGTCTTCTTGCCAGAGTTTTTCCAGCAGCCGGAAGCTGGAACCGCTGGTGCTGATGGAAAATTGGGGGTAAAGGGGCAGAATCACCAGCTTTTCGAGCCGGTCGCGCTTGATTCTGGCGATTGCTTCTTCGGTGAACGGGTGCCAGTAGCGCATGCCCACATAGACTTGGGCGTCTTGTCCCTTTTGTTGCAGGTGCTGTTGCAGGGCGCAGGCTTGCTCCTCTGTGATCCGGCGCAGGGGAGAGCCGCCGCCGATTTGTCGGTAGTTTTCCTGAGATTTCCTGGCTCGCAGCGTCGAAATCAGCCATGCTAGGGGTTTCTGCAACCAGGGAAAGGGCAGACGAATAATTTCTGGATCTGAAAACAGGTTAAATAGAAAGGGGCGGACATCTTCTAGCTGATCCGGCCCACCTAGATTGAGCAGTAAAACCCCAACACGGCCCATAGCAGTAACGTTTTCTCAACTTTTTCATTTTCGTTAACTATTTTAACAATAAAATGGTTGGATAAATCAAACCGATACACAGGTAACAGATTTTAATCAGAGGGGGAGCCGTGGCCACCATTCTCAGGGACTGGAGTTACCGCTATCAGTGGCTGTACGATGCGATCGCGCGTCTGGCTGCTCTTAGCGTTGGCGGTGAGGGGCGATTCCGCCGGCTGGCTCTCGCTGGGCTGACTGTCAATTCAGATACGAAGGTGCTTGATTTGTGCTGCGGTAGCGGTCAGGCGACTGAATTCCTCGTACAGTATTCTCGGGATGTTACGGGCTTGGATGCTTCCCCCCTGTCTCTGAAGCGAGCGCGGCAGAATGTCCCTCAGGCGTCGTATGTGGAGGGGTTTGCTGAGAAGATGCCGTTTGCGGATGAGCATTTTGACTTAGTTCATACGAGTGCGGCGATGCACGAGATGGAGCAGGCTCAGCTAAGGCAGATTCTTCAAGAAGTTTATCGGGTGCTCAAACCGGGGGGTGTCTTCACTTTGGTGGATTTTCACCGGCCCACCAATCGGGTTTTTTGGCCCTCTTTGGCGGTGTTTCTCTGGCTGTTTGAGACACAGACGGCGTGGGAGCTGCTCGATACCGATCTTGCCGGTGCGCTAACGGAGGTGGGGTTTGCGGTTGGGGAGCCGGTTTTGTATGCGTTCGGGAGTTTGCAGGTGGTTCAGGGGAGGAAGTGAACTGCTACCCACAGGGGAGACGCTACAAGTGGGCTGTGCACAGGCTCGACGCCTGTGCTACAAGTCTATCTTTGTAGTCCAGGCGTCCCAAGCGTCCCAATTGTACTCTTATCTTTATAGTCCAGGCGTCTCGCCTGTCCCAATTGTGCCCCTAGGTTACTATAGCGTTTTTCAGAGCAGTGCGGTACATTTTTCGCTTCCGCGCATCCGGGATAGGAAGACGCGATAAATCGCGTCTCTACAAGAGAATTGTAGAGACGCGACATAACGCGATGAACGCGCGTCGCTTCGCTATCGGCGTTCCGCACACCCGTTTTGGGCGGGCATATCATTTTAAAACCCGCTCTGTCCCCTCACAAATTGAAAACCGCTATATTGGGAACCGATACCCTAGACTGTAAAAACGTCTTCATAGATTGCTGGCACTGTCACGGTTAACCCGACAGACTGAAATCGGAGTTGATCGTCTTTGCCCAAGGTTTCCAGTGTCCAATTGCCTGTCTTGGCGATCGACTTCTATTTTGATTTCTTCTTGGGAGACTAAGACATATTCCTGGAGGCTGGGTAACTTTTGGGAGTTTAACATTTTTTATCGCCGGTCTGTGGCTTCTGTGCTTGGGGAGAGGACTTCGAATATTAAGCTGGGGCGTGTTTTGAAATATCTTTCTCTGTCTTGAGGGTCGCCAACTCCCATGATATCTGGATAGGAGCCGGTGTTTGCAGTTTCTATTCTGACTTTCATGTCTGACATGAAGACTCGACAGGATGAGCCTCGCAGGTGGGGGCGCAATCGAGCGTAGATATTGCCCGCAATCAGGTTATGCTCCTGGCTGCTGCCGGTCTAGGCAAAGACTTGACCGCCGACGTATTCGTGGCGAATCGGGCTGCTTTTTTCAAATTCGACGTATTCAGCAAAGCTGAGGTATTGCAGCTGGACTTGCATAAGGATTAGTCAAGGGGGAGTAACTCTAATTATTCTAGCCTGCTGTTGGCTGAAATGTTAGGGTGTGAGGGATTGCCGGGGCTGCCGGTGAGCGGGATGCCAAAACCGCCGCTCCGGCACGACTGCCGGTTGAATACTGGTGGTGTTGAGTGCTATATTGAGTTTAGCAGCGTGGAATTTTGAGGTACAGAAATATGACGCAATAACTGACAGACTTAAGAGCGAGTATCCTTGAGGTGCGGTACTGCTTTGGCGATTGTGGATGAGCTATAAGGGATGAGTAAACAGGCAATTTTGCGGACTGTCCAGTCTTATCTTATGGTTCGGCTGGTTCCCTTGATTAAGAACCAAGTAGAGCAGCGATTAACAGGGTCTTGGGCAAATTCGATTCCGACTCCAATCCGAGAAATTAAAAAGCTGAATCTCAAGGAGAATAAAACTTCCTACTACATCAATTCCGATGAGTGGAAGGGGGTGCTAGAGGAGGTGATTGAGGACGCGATTGCCGAGGCGAGTGAGGAAGTGATGGATGCAGCCTACAGTCCATTTCAACTTTCAGAGATAGTGGACAGACCCCAAGTTATGGAGACTGATCAGAAGTTATTAGCTCTGACATATTCCCATTCAGCTAAGGAGTTACCGGCAGCGGTGATTGAGTATTTAGCTCAGTTGCCGGGTGGGGAAGATTGGATAAACCGGCGCAAGTAAGATGGTGTTAACCGCCAAGACGCCAAGTACGCGCCCGGAAGAAGGGGAGGGCTATCTCCCCTGCGCTCTTTACCATATAATTGCGCTGATGTCTAGAGGGTTAAACTAATTAACCGCCAAGACGCCAAGGACGCGCCCGGAAGAAGGGGAGGGGCATCTCTTGTGCGCCAGATACTATATAATTGGGCTGATGTCTAGATGCCGGTGTGGGGGGGGAGGGCAGGGCCGGTAATTGGCAGTCTGGTTTTGTGTTACGCTGAA
>CAZJNL010000809.1:0-3176 GCA_964546515.1 uncultured Oscillatoria sp. | reverse complement strand
TCCAGAAAAGCGCTGAAGCCGCCCTCGCCCAGCGCCGGGGCGCAGTAGTGGTGCTGGATGTAAAAACCGGCGCTGTGTTAGCGATGGCCAGCGGGCCGTCTTTCGACCCCAATATATTCACCCGTCAGGTGAAAGAAGCTGATTGGGAGCAACTGCAAAGCCTGGAGGAGCCTTTTGTGAATCGCGCTTTGCAAGGCTACCCACCGGGGAGCACCTTCAAGATTGTCACCGCCGCCGCCGGCATGCAGTCAGGCAAGTTTCCCCCCGACACCTACCTGTTCTCCTCTTCTGCGATCGCGGTTGGTGGAATTCTTTTCCACGAACACGGCGGCGGCTATGGCACGATCGGTTTTCGCGACGCCTTTGCTTACAGCAGCAACACCTTTTTCTATCAAATCGGCATGGGGGTAGGAGCGGATGAGATAGCTAAATGGGGGGGCAAACTGGGAATTGGCAAGAGTACGGATTTAAAGCTTTTGGGGCTGGATGGTGGCACTCACGGTTCCCTCCCCACGCCAGCTGAAAAAGAGAAGCTGTATAAAGAGCCCTGGTATGCCGGCGATACGGTTAGCATGTCCATTGGCCAGGGTCTGGTGCTGACGACGCCCTTGGAGCTGGCGGTGATGGTGGCGGCGATCGCCAATGGTGGCTACCGCGTCAAACCCCATATCTTTGCTTCTGACACCAATACAAAGGCAACTAAACCAGAACCCACCGGCATGTCACCTGACACTGTGGCTACTATTGCCGATGGGCTGATTGCTGTGGTGGAAAAAGGCACCGCTAAGGCGCTCAATGACGGTTCGATTCCTCTGACTGCCGGTAAAACCGGCACGGCTGAAGTTTTCGGTCAGGAAGACAACGCTATGTATGTGGCTTTTGGGCCGGCAAGCAACCCGGAAATTGCGATCGCCGTTGTTGTGGAGAATGCCGGCTATGGCGGGGTCTCCGCCGCACCGATCGCCCTGCAGGTCTTCAGAACCTATTTCAGCCTGCCAACAACTCAAAAGTAAAAAATTAGAGTTTTTTATTGAACCGCCAAGGCGCAAAGGGCGCAGAGGGCGCAGAGGAAGAAAGAAGAAGGAGGAAGAAGACCGATACAAACGGAATTGAGAGGAATCTAGTGACGAGTGACAAGGATGTTTTTCTGTCTTTAGATACTTGTCATTCGTCACTTTTTATGTTATGGAAAGTTATGGCTTTAAAAGCGCAGCTGGATGAACACATCAGCGGTGAGGACGCCTTTATCGCCACCGGCACTGCTAATGCCGATACCGCGCAAATGTTTGAGCGCTCCTGACCGCTGCACCAGTCTCAGCAGAGGAAATTGGCGCTCTAAAATCGGTTGAGTGGCTGTCCAGTCGAGATAGGCGTACCCGTAATTCGGTTGGGGTAGAGGGGAGATGGCTTCCTGAAAGGGAAGGGCGGCGAGTGCGCTTCCCCCCTTGGCAGCGGAGAGGGCTTTCTCCATTGCGGCAATTGAGGAGGCGAAAATCTGGTAATTGCCTACCGCTGCACGCACTCCGAGCACCTGAGCTACCAGCGTCAGGGGGCTCGATTTTTGCCCGTTGGCTTCCGAGGCGCTCAGTTTAGTCCAAGCGGAAAGCTGCTGATTCCCCAGCGTCAGGGAGCCAACGCTCAACCCCAGGCTGAGGGCGATCTCGTCGAGACGCTCAACGCTTTTGGCGAGTTCTGGGGTAGCTTGGGCGACAAAAATCCAGTCGGGGGTGGCATCTGGGCGGCTGGGGAGCAATCCCAGGGCGTACTCTGAGCTAACGCCTGGGAAGATATCCTGCGCTAGGTCGATTCCCCAGCGCTCCCCGAGGGCGGTGAGGGATGTACCAATTTCTTGTAGCACAGGCATCTTGCCTGTGCCCCCTTCTCGGGAAAGGCTGGCTTCCAGTTGCTCCCACAGCCCGCGCAAATCGGAGCCGGCTGCTAGCACTGCGACTGACTCTGGGGCGTATTGCAATGCTCCCACCGGCTCGGATAAGGTGGGAGGTGCCGGTGCCGGCAGATCCGGGATCAGTAAGGCTGTGTGGGCGAGTAACCCCTGCCGGTTCAATCCTACAGCAAGGGCTAAATTAGGCGACTGGGGATAGGTGACAGGAGAGGGGTTAACTTCAAGCCTGTTGCCGGTTAAAGCAGCTAGTTGGGGGAGATTGACGAACGCCACACCAATGCGAGGCGGCGTCAGCCGGTTCAAAGCGAGCTGGTAGGAACTGGAACTGCTCAGGTTTAAGTTGGGTGCTGCGACGTTATTGATGGCGTCGCGCAGCACTTTGGGGTGATTGGCAAACAGGACAAATTGGTCGGCTACGACTGCTGTAGCCAGAGAGCCAGCTTGCAGGAATTGCGTCCCGCCTGTCTTTGGGGCGGCGGTTGCGCCGGCACTGCTGTAGATTAGGGTAACACCTTGGTAGGGCTCAAATACTAAATCTTTGCCGGCGCTGGCTTTGTTTCCCCAGAACAGCTGCAGGAATTCCCGACTGCGGGAGCCATCTCGGGTGGAGAGCGCCAGGAGATACCCAGGCTGCATCCCGTTTTCCGGATTGCGATCTATGTCTGTGGAGGTGCAAGCTGCGGTGATTTCGTCCCCCAGCCAGGGTTGGACATCTTGCTTGTAGTCCAAACCGGCAAGCGCCAGCAAGTTTTGTTTCAGTTGGTCGAGTTCCGCACCTGAAAGACGGCGCTGGGAAGGTGACGCCAGCAACTCGGAGAGCGCCTTGAGTCGGTCTGGATTGACGAGCAAAGATACCATAACGGGTGCCCCGGAAGGCACAAACATCGCTGCAGCTGGGCTGGCTGTCACTCCGCCGAGCAAAAGAGCCAGCGGACTGTTGGCTGTCAGCCAGTAAAAGCCACCGGCACCGATTAACAGCAGCACCAGCACGCCGGCTGCCAAGATAGAAAAAAACGATCTGGGTTTCATCGCTGATCCCCTCTGCCAGAGGTTCATTTTTGGCCAATATTGGTGGCGCTAGGGAGTCGCTTCGCGTCTGCGCTGCCACCAATATTGACAATTATCTCGGATTTGGGGGCATTGGGCATGGGGCATTGGGCATCGGGCATTGGGAATTGGGCATTGGGCATGGGGAATTGGGAATTGGGCATCGGGCAGTGGGCGATAGGGCATTGGGCGATGGGCAATCGGGTTAATTATCAACTTCTGTCCT